>NZ_JBSMEZ010000016.1:0-18811 GCF_056498605.1 Profundibacter sp. | reverse complement strand
GTTTTACAGCAATTTTCATATTATTCAGAAACGACATTATCCAGTTCTCCACAGCCAAGGCACGGGACAGGATTACAGGCAGTGCCGTAAACCAATCCATTTGCGCACAATATTGCGTGCAGGAGTGAAGATTCGTTTAAGCCACGCAAGTTACGATCAACAATCGCCTCATTGACCGCATGCAAGCTGTGAGTTCACACAAGGCACATCGCATAACCAATTGTAAACAATTGCGTAATACAGATACTACAAGCAAATTTCACTGCGTCTAGTTATCGAGGAAATCACCAGCGCGGAGGTTGCCCAAATTACCTAGGAGTTGACGAAGGAACGTAATGCCTTTGATGTTGCTGTCCGTCACACGCCGCGACAACGGCACAACGCGGCCATCTTCCAGCGTAAAGCGTTCGATGTTTTCAACAATTCCATCGTCTGTAAACGAAATGGCCAACACCTGACGGTCAATGATTTGCGGGGCTTTATAGGCATAGTTGCGCCAGCGGCTTTGGGTGTAATACCAATTTCCCCCCTCGAGCACGCCAAAAGATGTTGGGCGGCCGACAGTTTCGGCCACGGAATCGCGGCTGTCTATGCCGACGATGATCTCTTCCAAATCCGTATCGGTCGGAACATAGCCGTGATTTTGATAGGTTGCGGAACATGCACCAACGATCAGAATAAGCATCCCAAACGCGCCCGATCTTATGTGTCGTAACAGTTTTGACATACCCAGCCTTTTGCTCCGCCCCTTGCCTTAGCCCTGATCACCCCGTAATCCGGACCGTGCATCCGACTTATAGAAGGATTGGCCGCTGTTCAAGAATGGAAAACACATAGCAAATGACCGACAAGACACAAAAATCACAAAAGCTACTTGTTACGGGGCTGGATACACAAAAGCCAACCCCGTTCGAGATACAGCCATCGCCCTCCAAACGCGATGCAATTGCCCATGATCTGGATCTGCTCGGGCTGCGAAAACTGCGATTTACCGGCTCCATCGTCGCCACAGGTGATGCCGACTGGACTCTGACAGGTGATTTGGGCGCGACCGTAGTGCAGGCTTGCGTGGTAACGCTGGTGCCGGTCACCACCCGCATTGATGTTGCAGTATCGCGCCAGTTTGTGGCCGCGGTCGCGGAACTGGTTGATCCGGACGAAGAAATCGAGATTTCGCCAGATGATAACAGCGAACCATTGGGCACGCATATTGATCTGGCCGCCATAATGACCGAAGCGCTATTACTGGCGCTGCCGCTTTATCCCAAGGCCGAGGGTGCAAACCTTGAAACCAGCATATTCACCGAGGCCGGAAAAACCCCGATGAGTGACGAGGCCGCACGCCCCTTTGCGGGGCTTTCGGCCCTGCGCGACAAGCTGGAAAAAGACGAATAAATACAGGCGATACCGCCGCTAAACCCTGTGTCCAAGAAAACACTTGCGCCAGCCCGAAATCCCAGTATGTTCCGCGCTCGCACAAATGACGGGTTGGAATACAGCCCCTGTTGGCGTATGAGACATAAAAGATATGAAACGCAGGGGTAATTGCCCCTATTAGCCCGAGGTTGTGACATGGCTGTTCCTAAGAGTAAGATTTCGCGGTCACGCCGCGGTGAGCGTCGTTCACACGATGCACTGGTTGCTGGCAATCCTGCCGAATGCCCGAACTGTGGTGAACTAAAACGCCCACACCACGTCTGTTCCGACTGTGGCCACTACGCCGAGCGCGAAGTCGTTGCGATGGTGGACGAGGCCGATTTCGACGACGAAGACGCAGCCTAGCGCGACTTTGGCACCTAGGGCATGACATCGGACACAAATACCCCGACTTCTCTGGGTGCAACACGCACCATTATATCTATTGACGCCATGGGCGGCGATCTGGGGCCGGCAGCTGTTGTTGCCGGCATTTCCCGTTCCGCACGCGGAAATCCGGATATCGGGTTTATTGTCAGCGGTGACAAACCGACATTGGAAGCCCTGTTTGCTAAAAACCGCGATCTGGCGGACCGATGCGAAATTCGCCACACAGACGAAGTCGTCACCATGGATGCCAAACCCAGCCATGTGATGCGCTATGGCAAAGCCACATCAATGTGGTCGGCAGTGGATGCGGTGAAATCCGGTGATGCGTCGGTCTGTGTATCCTGTGGCAACACCGGCGCATTGATGGCGGTCTCGATGATCCGCCTGCGCAAACTGCCCAGCATCAACCGCCCCGCCATCGCCTGCCTCTGGCCTTCACGTAACATGGGCGGGTTCAACATTATGCTGGATGTAGGCGCTGACATTCGCGCCGATCAGGAAGATTTACTGCAATATGCACTGATGGGGGCGTCCTATGCCCGCAATGGCATGGGCATTAAACATCCGCGCGTTGGCCTGCTGAATGTCGGCACCGAAGAACACAAGGGGCGCGCCGAACTAAAGGTGGCGCATGAATTGATTGCGGACGCCGCCAACCTTGGCAACTTTGAATTTATCGGCTTTGTTGAAGGCGGCGATATTCCCTCGGATCGCGTTGATGTGATCGTCACTGACGGGTTCACCGGCAATGTGGCGCTAAAAACCGGCGAAGGCACCGCCAGTCTGATCAGTGAATTCCTGCGCCAGGCCTTCAAGGCCACCCCGTTTGCCCGCATCGCATCACTACTGGCGCTGACCTCACTTAAGCGCTTGAAAAGACGGATTGATCCGCGTCGCGTAAATGGCGGCGTGTTTTTGGGGCTGAACGGCACAGTGATCAAATCACACGGATCAGCGGATGAAACCGGCATCGCTGCGGCGATCCAGTTGGCCATCACCCTGTCACAATCAGATTTCTCGCATAAACTGGCGGCACGGGTTGCATCTGCGTCCTCGGCCCGCCAAGATACCGATATAACAGAAGAATAAGCAGGCACCCTAATGACACTACGCGCCGTGGCAATTGGCGTCGGACACTACCTGCCCGAACGCATCGTCCCTAACAGCGAATTTGAAAAAACGCTGGATACTACAGATGAATGGATTCGCACCCGTTCAGGGATTGAGCGGCGCCATTTCGCAGCCGAAGGTGAAACCACATCACAAATGGCTGTGGCCGCCGCCCATGCGGCGCTAAAAGACGCGGGGCTTATAGCCGGTGATATTGACGCGATCGTTCTGGCCACCTCAACGCCAGATCATACATTTCCGTCCGTTGCCACCATGGTTCAGGCCGAAATAGGCATGACGCGCGGCTTTGCTTTTGACGTGCAGGCGGTTTGTGCCGGTTTCGTTTTCGCATTGGCCAATGCCAACGCGCTGATTGTGTCGGGTCAGGCCAAACGCGTGCTGGTGATCGGCGCTGAAACCTTCAGCCGGATTATGGACTGGTCTGATCGCGCAACGTGCGTTTTGTTCGGCGACGGGGCCGGTGCACTGGTTCTTGAGGCACAGAATGGTAATGGCACCAATGCGGACCGCGGAATTCTGGCCACAGACCTGAATTCGGACGGGCGTTACAAGGATATGCTTTATGTCGACGGTGGCGTGTCCACCACGCAAACATCCGGCTATCTGCGGATGCAAGGCAACGCCCTATTCCGCCAAGCCGTTGAAAAATTGACCCAAACTGCCGAGGTGGCCCTGCATAAAGCGGGGCTTGAGGATAGCGATGTTGACTGGATCGTGCCGCATCAGGCCAACATCCGCATCATCAAGGGCACCGCCAAAAAGATGGGCATCCCGATGGATCGCGTGATTTTGACGGTCCAGGATCATGGCAACACCTCTGCCGCATCGATTCCCCTCGCTTTGTCGGTTGGCAAGGCGCGCGGACAGATAAAACAGGGTGATTTACTGGTCACCGAAGCGATTGGCGGCGGTCTGGCATGGGGATCAGTGGTAATACGGTGGTGATTTAGCGGTATTCGGCGGAAATTGCGCGTTTAACGCCTGCTTCCAAGCCATTGATATTGACTCGGAAATTCACAGGCCGCTATGGTTGTACAAATCGCATCATTGCGACATGGGGGACAATATGAGTGAAAAGACATTAACACGAATGGATTTAAGCGAAGCGGTGTTTCGCGAAGTTGGCCTGAGCCGCAATGAATCGGCCCAACTGGTCGAAAGCGTTCTGGGCCATATGTCCGACGCATTGGTCAAAGGCCAGTCTGTTAAAATCTCGTCCTTCGGCACCTTTGGTGTGCGCGACAAGGCCGCCCGCATCGGGCGCAACCCCAAAACCGGCCAAGAGGTTCCGATCCATCCGCGTCGGGTCCTTACGTTCCGCCCGTCGCACCTGATGAAAGACCGGGTCGCTTCCGGCAACAAACGTTAAGGGGGGCGCGGTGGCCAAATCACCCGACGCCTTTAGAACCATCAGTGAAGTCGCCGACTGGCTTGATACCCCCGCGCATGTGCTGCGCTTTTGGGAGAGCCGGTTTAGTCAGGTAAAACCGGTCAAACGCGCTGGTGGGCGGCGCTATTACCGCCCTGCCGATATGCTGCTGCTGGGCGGCATCAAAAAACTGCTTCACGAAGACGGGATGACCATTAAGGGCGCTCAAAAAATGCTGCGCACGGACGGGGTCAAAAAGGTTTCGGCCCTGTCGCAACCAGTTGATGGCCTTGATGATGGTGATGTTGTGGATGCCAAAGCGGAAAAACCAGCAACCGCGCCGAAAAAGCCCCCCCCAACAACACCACCGCTGAAGGTCGTAGAGGCAGAAAAACCTGCGGTGGTCAAAACCGATATCCCCGCAGCCCCCCCCGAAACAGATGTCCCAGCCAAAACTGCCGAAAAACCACAGCCTGACAACGTTGCTACTCCGGCACAAAAGCCCGATACACCCGCAATAGTTACTAAGGCAGATACCCTCGGTAAAGCCAATGCAGAACTAAAAGCAGATAGCAAATCTGATGCTGGCCCAGACAGCGAAACCGATTCCCTTACGTCAATCTATAGTCGCCTCACCGCCCTGCATGACCGGATGAAATCCGACATTGACCCAAAGCAACAAGGTTAAGCCACCGATATGGGTTTTCACGCTTGCTTTGGTCCGCAAACTCATTATGTAGAGCCTGAGTTCGGGCTATGGCGCAGCCTGGTAGCGCGTCCGTCTGGGGGACGGAAGGTCGCAGGTTCGAGTCCTGCTAGCCCGACCAATATCAAACCCGCCCGCACCCATTCGGTGACGGGCGGGTTGATCGTTTTAGGGGCATAAAGATGACAAAACACGGAACTGGCGTTCTACCCGACCACGCCCTGCGCGATATGATTGCAGCAGACCACATCACCGCTGATCCCGCGATTATCCCTGAACAAATACAGCCCGCATCGCTGGACATGCGCCTTGGCACCACGGCTTACCGTGTTCGCGCCTCGTTTCTAACCGGTGCTGCGGCCACCGTTGCCGAGCGCCTGCATGAATTTGAAATGCACCGTATTGATCTGACAGATGGTGCCGTGCTGGAAAAAGGCGCCGTTTATCTCGTTCCCCTGATGGAAGGCTTGGCGCTGCCTGATGGGATTCAGGCCGTGGCCAACGCCAAATCCTCAACCGGACGCCTTGACCTGCTGACCCGCACCGTTACCGATTACGGTGTCGAATTTGACCGCATTCCGCCGGGATATACCGGACCGCTCTATGCCGAAATCTGCCCGCGCTCGTTTTCGGTGCTGGTGCGGCCCGGGATGCGCCTGAACCAGATCCGGTTTCGCACCGGACAAGCGGTGCTGACAGATGTTGAGCTGCTGGCCCGCCACAAAAAACACGCGCTGGTCGATGGCGAAGCCCATATCGACGCGGGCCTCGGGTTTTCGGTCGATCTGAAACCCGACAACGGCAACCTGGTCGGCTACCGCGCCAAACCCCATACCGGCGTGATTGATCTGGATAAGATCGGCTACTATGATCCGATGGAATACTGGGAGCCAATCCACACCGATGACGCCCGTATCATTCTTGACCCCGGCGCATTCTACATTCTGGTCAGCCGCGAGGCCGTTCACATCCCGCCCGATTGTGCCGCCGAAATGGCGCCCTACCTTGCTATGGTCGGCGAATTCCGTGTCCATTATGCAGGCTTCTTTGACCCCGGTTTTGGCCACGATGCGGCAGGTGGCAAAGGCTCGCGCGGGGTGCTCGAGGTGCGTTGCCACGAGGCACCCTTTGTGCTGGAACACGCCCAGATCGTTGGCCGTCTGGTTTACGAGCGCATGGCCTCTATGCCCGAGGTCCTTTATGGCGCAGACCTTGCCTCGAACTACCAAGGGCAGGGTCTAAAACTATCCAAACATTTCAAGACAGTATAGCTCTAATTTAATTCAAATTTTGGCTTCTTTTTTGCAAAAACATCCCCGCCGGAGGCATCTAGCCTCACCGCAAGAACCAGCCATAGAAAATATGTGCTAAAACCGCCCTATGCGTCGCGTCAAACGCGCCATGTCTTTGGCTTTTTTAGCGGTCTCTTTGGCTTTTTGCGCCTGCTCGCGCTCGGCGGGAGTCATTTCCTCTCGGGATTTGCCGCGATTCGCGGCCATATTAATGCCCTTGTTTACCGCTTTGCGCATAAACATCCGCATGATCATGTTGATGATCTGGTTGATATTCATAACATCCTCCTATTCCTCAAACATTTCACTTTGCCCAATCGCCGCATCGCCATCCTCGGCATCACTATCAGGCATGCCCGGCATAGCACCCGGTGGTGGTCGGCTCTCCAGCAATCCGGCGGATCGTAATTCCTTCAGCCCCGGCAGATCGCGGGCATTTTCCAGACCGAAATGATCCAGAAACCCTTGCGTTACCACAAACGTCACAGGCCGGCCCGGTGTCATCCTGCGGCGGCCAAACCGAATCCATTCCATTTCCAGCAATTGATCCACCGTACCACGGCTGACTGAAACACCACGAATTTCCTCGATTTCGGCCCGTGTCACCGGTTGGTGATAGGCGATAATCGCCAAAGTCTCGATCGCGGCACGCGACAGTTTGCGCGTCTCAACCGTTTCTTTTTGCATCAAAAACCCCAGATCGGGCGCTGTGCGGATCGCCCAAGCATCGCCAACCCGCTGCACCGACACGCCGCGGCCCTCGTAACGCTTGCGCAAATGCACAATCGCCTCGGCCCCGTCACAGCCATGCGGCATCCGGTCGTTCATTTCCTTGACCGTCACAGGCTCGGCTGTGGCAAACAGGATCGCCTCGACCATCCGTTCTTGCTCGCCCATCGGCGGCGCTTCAAACAGGCTCTCTTCAATTTCCGGATTCTCGATGTCTTCAACCATCATCGCCTGCCTTCTTGCGGATCTGGATCGGGGTAAATGCTTCACCCTGACGAATTTCAATCTGGCCCAGTTTGGCCAATTCCAATGATGCGGCAAAATTGGCTGCCGTGGCACTGCGCCGCTTGGCAGGATCCAACTCCCAGCCGTCCGGCAGATAGCTCTCCAGGACCGTCCAGTCGCCGGCATACCCGATCAGCCCGCGCATCCGCTCCAGCGCCTGCTCCAGCGTCATGATCGCGTCGCGATCCATCACAAAGGGGCGGAATTCATCCTTGGTGCGGGTGCGTGCATAGGCCTGCATCAGGTCCAGCAGCGTCGCGGTATAGGTCACGCGGCGGATGCGGGTCACGTCTTCGGGCAGGCCGCGGGCGAAAAAATCGCGCCCCATCTGGTCACGCGCCATCAATTTGGCGGCACTGTCGCGCATAGCTTGCAGCCGTTCCAGCTGGAACGCCAGATGTGCGGCCAGTTCTTCGCCTGACGGGCCTTCCTCGGACGGGTCAGGCGGCAGCAATAGCCGCGATTTCAAAAACGCCAGCCAAGCCGCCATTACCAGATAATCTGCTGCAAGTTCCAGACGTAACGATTTGGCTTCATTGATGAATTTCAAATATTGCTCGGCCAACGCCAGCACCGAAATTTTGCGCAGATCCACCTTCTGGGTACGCGACAGGGTCAGCAACAAGTCCAGCGGCCCCTCGTAGCCATCGACGTCAATGATCAAGGCCTCGGCCACCAGCCGCTCCTCTACCGCAAGCGGCGTATCTTCCTCGAAATCAACCTCAGTCATCATTGCGCCCGCCTATAAGGCCCGCAAGTTCGTCTTCTAACGCCAAAATGTCAACAAAATCAGGCGATTTGCGCATATTTAACGCGGCATCGGCCCGCGATTGTGCCGCCTGACTAAACATTCCTGCTTCGGTCGCGACCTGCGCCATCTCGTCCAGTTCACCATTGCAATGCAAGATCATGTCCATACCGCCCCTCATGGACGCCCTTGTGCGCTGTGTCACATCACCGTCCAGCGCCTCCATCGACAAATCATCCGTCATCAACAGCCCGCCAAATCCGATGTCTTGCCGGATCACACGCGTCATAACGGGCGAGGTCGTTGCAGGCCCGCTCGGGTCAATATCCTCATAGATAATATGCGCCGACATGCCCAACGGCAGGTCCGCCAGCGCCGCCATTGCGGCAAAATCAATCGCATCCAGATCAGCGCGTTTGGCGCTGACACGGGGCAGTTCCAGATGGCTGTCCAATATGGCACGGCCATGACCGGGGATGTGTTTTAGAACCGGCAAAACCCCGCCATCCAGCAGCCCATCGGCCACCGCGCGGCCCACAGATGCCACGGTACCCGCATCTTCACTATAGCAACGATTGCGCAAAACCGCATGAGTTTGCGGCGTCGCCACATCGGCACATGGCGAACAATTGCTATCAATGCCAACACCGCGCAACTCGTCCGCAATGATGCGGCTGCGGATATACATGCTGCGTTGCGCATTCGCAGGATTTGCAGCGACCTGATCCAGCGGTGGCAACCAGTGGCGCCAATGCGGCTGCACCATCCGTTCAACCCGCCCGCCTTCCTGATCGATGGTCACAACAGCGTCACGCCCGACAGCACTGCGCAAATCATCCGTCAGGCGGCGCAATTGATCGGGGGTGTCTATGTTACGGGCAAACAAGATAAAGCCCCACGGGTTAGCTTGCGCAAAAAACGCAGCTTCCTTAGGCAACAGACGTTCGCCCGCGCAGCCAAAGATACAAGCCCCCTGACCGTGCCCCATTTAGAGCGCGTCCAATTCAATTGAATTCAAGAATTCACCCGCCCCAGCGAGGCAGCGCATAACGCGTTCGCCGGGGCGGGTGAATTCGAGTAAATTTGGCATGATTAGCGCACCTTTACAGGGATACAGGCGGCTTTCTCGGCCAATAACGCAGAACAGAACCGGCGTGCGTCCGACAGGTCATCAAAGCCCATAGCCCGCAAACGGTAGAACGTGCGTCCGCCGCTTTGCGCTTTCTGGATCACCCGCGACTTGCCTTCCATGTATTCGGTAAACCGGCCATACAAACGGTCCCATTCCTTTTGCGCGATCTCGGCACTGTCATACGCTCCCAGCTGAGCCAAACGGGTGCCCGCCGAAATTGTGGTGGCATCCACATCGGTTACGGGGGCCGATACGGTCTGTGCCGCCGCCACTTCAACCGGTGCGGTGGCGGGGGTTATGTTTAATCCTTGCGGGCGCATCAATGGGCGCGGCGACTGTGAAACACCGGCAACAGAGACCGCAATGACGGCAACGGGAACTGTGGCACTCACGGCTTCGACCTCGGTCAGGGGGGCGGTATCAGCCGCGATTGTTGCGGCCATCGCCATGGCTTCGGCCACCGCGGCATCTGTTGCGGAGAGTTGCGGTGCTGTTGGCTCTGTCGATGCCACAGCAACCCCTTCGCCGTCATCTACAACTGTGGGCAACGCGGGGGGCGGCGCGGTTTCTTCCAGTAATGCGGGGGCGGTAATTTCGGTGGTTCCATTGAGCACAACCTCGGCATCAGCAGCCTCGGCCATTGATGTGGTGTCCTCACGCGGCGACGGGCGGCGCAATCCGGCCACGTCATCTTCGCCAACCCCAGCGCCTGTGGGGGCCAAGGTCAATTGTTCCGGCACAGGTTCAGCCAATCCATCGGATTGCACGCGGTTCACTGCCAGACCCTGATTTGCGGTTTGCATACCGCCCGGGTCATCCGGCTGAACCCGCATCGGCCCGTCAATTGCCCGCACCACCGGCACGCCGGTGACATCACGCACCAGCAACCGATATCCCCAGACCCCGATCCCGATGATCAAGGCCACAGACATCAGCGCGCCTGCCGTATTTACAAGTTTGGAAACCCTGCGCGTTTGCGCCCCGTCCAGTGGCGCGTCTTCTGCAGCACGGTATTCAACATCCGCCATTTTATGCCTCACTGCCCGCCCCGCATATTTCGGTGCTGGTCACTCTAATCTGCCTCATGACCACCAAAGGCGCGCTTGTTGTCAGCGCATTTCCTTAGCCGGGGTCACCCCTAGAATACCAAGTCCGGCCGAAATAACAATGGAAACTGCACGAATGAGGGCGATTTTCGCTTGTGACGTGGCGGTATCGCCCTCTTGCAAGAAGCGAAGATCAGCCAATTCATTGCCACGGTTCCACAACGCATGGAATTCACCCGCCAGTTCATACAGGTAAAACGCCACCCGGTGCGGCTCGTTGGTGCGGGCGGCAATCTCGATCAAGCGCGGCCACTCGGCCAGCTTTTTAGCCACCGCCAGCTCGGCCTCATGCGACAGCTTTGACAGGTCCGCCGTTTTCAGCGTCGCATCGTCCACCGCCATGCCCGCGTCCGCAGCTTTGCGCAAAACCGAATGCACCCGCGCGTTGGCATATTGCACATAGAACACCGGATTATCCTTGGATTGCTCCAGCACCTTGGAAAAATCGAAATCCAGCGGCGCGTCGTTTTTGCGTGTCAGCATGACGAAGCGGGTCACGTCTGATCCGACCAGATCAACCACCTCGCGCAGGGTCACAAAATTGCCCGCCCGTTTGGACATTTTGAACGGCTGACCATCCTTATACAAACGCACCAGCTGGCACAGTTTGATGTCCAGCGGCACCTTGCCATCCGACAGCGCCGAAACGGCGGCCTTCATCCGTTTGACATAGCCACCATGATCCGCGCCCAGAACGTCAATCAGCTCATCAAAGCCGCGCTCGATCTTGTCATAGTGATAGGCTATGTCAGGCGCGAAATAGGTCCAGCCCCCGTCGGATTTTTTCACCGGCCGGTCCACATCATCGCCATGTTCGGTTGACTTGAACAGAGTCTGGATGCGGGGTTCCCAATCGTCATCCGCCTTGCCCTTGGGTGGTGGCAAAGTTCCTTCGTAGATCAATCCCTTAGAGGATAGGTCTTCAAGTGCTTTTTCGATCTTGCCTGATCCATACAGCGACTTTTCCGAATAGAACAAATCCATCTTGACGCCCAAGGACGCCAGATCCTTGCGGATCATATCCATCATCTCTTGGGTCGAAAATTCACGCAAATCCTGCAGCCAAACGGATTCAGGCTGATCAATCAGGCTGTCGCCATATTTTTCCTTTAGCGCCGCACCAATCGGCACCAGATAATCGCCCGGATACAGCCCCTCGGCGATCTCGGGCACCAGCCCGTTGGCCTCGCGATACCGTTCATAGGCAGACCGCGCCAGCACATCGACCTGCGCGCCACCATCATTGACGTAATATTCTCGCGTCACCTGATGCCCTGCAAAATCCAGCAGGCTCGCCAGCGCATCGCCAAACACAGCGCCCCGCGCATGGCCCACATGCAGCGGGCCGGTCGGGTTGGCCGAAACGAACTCGACATTGACCTTACGCCCCTGCCCCATGTCGGAACGGCCAAAATCATTACCCTGCGCCAACACACCGCCAATTACACCCTGCCAGATACACGCCGCCAGCCGCAGGTTCAAAAACCCCGGCCCCGCCACTTCGGCCACAGTGATCCGCGCATCCGCCGCCAACCGCACCGCAAAAGTATCGGCAATATCGCGCGGCTTCATTTTGGCGGGCTTGGCCAACACCATCGCCGCATTGGTCGCCATGTCCCCGTGTGCTGCATCGCGCGGTGGCTCAACCGTGACATTGGCAAAATCCAGACCGTCAGGCAAAATGCCCTCGGCCTGCATTGCAGTCAGGTTTTCAATCACCAGCGCGCGGATATCGGTAAACAGGTTCATAACAGGCGGTCCTTAAGGGTTTAGGCGGGTTTAACATGGCCTAGCCCAACGTCAACAATCAAGCGCCACTTCCCCATTTTTGTTCTACAAATATCCGCGCCGCAGGCATAAAATTTTCAACTGCCCAACAACCGCTCATGTTCCTGAAGCGCAAAACGGTCGGTCATTCCCGCAATATAATCCGCCACCAACCGCGCCAAGGCGACCTTATCCTGCGCCCTATCCACATCATTTTTCCAATGATGCGGCAATTGGTCTGGATGGGCCAAGAAAAACGGGAACAACTCCTGCACCACGCCCGTCACCTTCTCGCGCATCTCCACCACCGACGGGGCGCGATACATTCTGGCAAACAGGAAGCTGCGGATTTCTTGCAAATCCGCCCACAACGCAGGTGAAAACTGTACCACTGGGGCGCCCGCCGCGCGGACATCCTCGACCTGCTGTGGGTCAAGTACCGCGATCAACCGCCGGCTTTCGCTGATCACATCCGAGACCATCACCCCGAACACCCGACGCAGGGCCTCGTGACGTCGACGATAGCTGCCCAGATCAGGATAGAGCGCGTCGACATCGGCGAAACAGTCACCAATGATCGGCAGGGCAATTATATCCTCATCCGTGAATAAATTTGCACGAAGACCGTCCTGTAAGTCATGGTTATTATAGGCAATATCATCTGACAATGCCGCCACCTGCGCCTCGGCACTGGCATAGGTCTCTAGCCCCAGATCGTGGCGCGCGTTATATTCCGCCAGCGCATAGGGCAGCACGCCAACCACCGGCCCGTTATGTTTGGCCAATGCCTCCAGCGTTTCCCACGTCAGGTTCAGCCCGTCCCATTCGGCGTAATGCCTTTCCAGAGAGGTGACGATGCGGATCGCCTGTGCGTTATGATCAAATCCACCATAAGGTGCCATGCATTCAGCCAGCGCATCCTCGCCCGTATGACCAAACGGCGTATGCCCCAGATCATGGGCCAGCGCCACCGCTTCGGTCAGCTCGCCATTCAGGCCCAGTGCGCCCGCTATCGTGCGGGCCACTTGGGCCACTTCAATCGAATGGGTCAGCCGGGTGCGAAAATAATCGCCCTCGTGCTCCACAAAAACTTGCGTCTTGTGTTTCAGTCGACGAAACGCCGACGCATGAATGATCCGGTCCCTATCCCGTTGAAAACAGGATCGAAACGCGCTTTCCTCCTCGGCAAACAGCCGTCCCCGGGCCTTTGCTGGATCGGACGCATATATTGCAAGCATATCCCTGCCTGTTGTCGCCTCGTGCAATCGTGCTTATATGTCATACGCAACAGGAAAGAAACGGCAGATCATCATGGAAATCACCCTCCCCCCCAAAGTCACCGAACGGGCCTTTGCCCGATTGTCCGAAATCAACGCGAATGGTGACGCGAAGGTTTTGCGCGTTGCCGTCGAGGGTGGCGGCTGTTCCGGCTTTCAATATGAAATTACACTTGGGGACCCTGCCGAGGGTGATCTGGTGCTGGAAGGCGCTGGCCAAAAGGTGGTGATCGACGAAATATCGCTGCCGTTCCTGTCAAACGCGATCATCGATTTTTCCGATGAATTGATCGGCGCACGCTTTGTTGTCGACAACCCGAACGCAACCAGCAGCTGTGGTTGCGGCACGTCATTCTCGATGTAGGTGCCGTAGCGGCACTATTATGACACACTATTTATAGTATTATCCCCTACTTGCCCCCCAAGATACCTTGTTTCAGCCGTCAATATGCGTAAAACAGGTATAAGCAAAAAATAGCCTGTCGGATTAACCGAAAGCAGGCGTGGGTAATTTAGGCGTAATTCGAGTGATGGTTTGGCTACTCATTTCTTCTGGTGATTCGTTGCACTCGCCCAGTGGTTTGCTGCACCAGCAAAGGTGCCCGTCATGAGCGCTGATGAAGACGATTATGAAGTGCACGTTTTTGCCACGACTGATGAAGATGGCTATTCCGACGGGCTGGAACCAGAGCCGGAAGTCGAACAAGCGCCGCATCCCCACAAAAAATCTGGCAGTTCGGGCCTGATCCGGATCGGGCTTCTGGTGCTGGTGCTTGTAGGGCTGACTTTTCTGGTGCACCGCATGTGGGGCACGCAGATTGCACGCTATTACCTGAACGAGCCATCCCCCGACGCGCAATTCGCGCCGATTGATCCGCTGGTCTATTCCGAAGCGGTCGATGTCTGGAGCCTTGCCCGTAGCAATTTGCGCATCAGCCAGAACGCCCAAACTGCCGCTGCGGATGAAACCGACACAGCCAATGCACTAATCACGGCGCTAAAACAGGACCTGGTCCAGTCTAACGAGGCAATCGCCAAAAGCAGCGAGAGCCTGGCTGCGGCCAAGGAACATCTGTCGACCGCCGAAAGTAAAGCAGCCGAACTTGCCGCCTCGACCCTGAAGGCCGATCTGGATGAGGCCACGCTACTGGTAAAAGCTGATGATGGCCGTCTAGCGCGGGCCGAAGCAAATCTGGTCAGTGCCAGAGCTGACGCCGCACAGATTGAGCAAACCGTAGATCAACTGGCCAAAGCGACCGATGCAGCGATTGCCGCGATGGAAGCATCCGAGGCCGCCGTCGCCGCCGCAACTGCGGCAGGCGAGATCATCGCCGAGAACGAGGGGAGCGAGCCTGAAAACCCGTCCCTGTTGGCGCGTCTGACCTTTAACATCTTCAGCGAAACGCGAACACAGGTCAGCGGGGCGCAACGCGCCCGCGAGGCCGCTGCAACCGCGCTTGCCACAGGTGAATCCCAATTGGCCGAAGCCTCGGATATCGAGGCGGCACGCGAAGCAGAACGTGACGCGGCCAGAACCGCCGCCGCCAATGCATTGGTTGAGCAAAAGCGGCTGCAAAAACTGTATTCGCAGCTGGTGCAAGACCGCGAGGCCGCAGCAAAGGCGCTTGAGGCGGCGCAGATCGCACAAGTGGCCGCATTGACCGATCTGGATGAGAGCCGCACGCTGAAGGCCGTTGTCAGCACCAAAATGACCGAGGCCCGTGCCACCCTGAAAGCCGCGCAAGCAAGTGCCGAGGTGGCCGCTGATGACATCATCAAGGCACAGGAACGGTTCGATGTGGCGCAGGCCGAGTTGAGCGCGCTGCGCAAAAAACGCGCCCTGCGCAGCGCCGTGGTGCTGGCCGAGGTCAATTCCCTGTTCGCTGATGCCTTGCGCGATGAAATCGGCCTGCCTGCGACGGCAGACCCGACCAGCGACCGCTTTGCCCTATCATCCGAAGTGCTGTTCCAGTCCGGCGCCGCCGATCTGGGCGCCTCTGGCAAGGCCGAGTTGAACAAAATGGCCGCCATCCTGAAACGGATCAGTGAAACCATCCCCGAGGATGTCAGTTGGGTTCTACGGGTTGACGGGCATACCGACAACAAGCCGCTCACAGGCAATGGGCCATTCCGCGACAACTGGCAGTTAAGTCAGGCACGCGCCCTTGCGGTGGTGAAATATCTGATCAACAAACACGATGTATTGCCCAGCCATCTGGCGGCAAACGGGTTTGGCCAATACCAACCGGTTCGCAGTGGCAGTAATGATGCTGATCTGGCGATCAACCGGCGGATTGAGCTGTTCCTGACCCCGAAATAAGCAGCAGGTCTAGGCCACAAACGCTTGCATTTCATAGGTCTTCGCAACCCGTTTTGCCGCCGTATATTTGGCTGGATCATGCTGAATTTCGGGAAACAGGGTTTGCAGTTCCGACAGCAGGGCCGTGCCATCCCCACACAGGTATTCGCCCACCAGCAGGCTTTCGCTTGGGGCACCTTGGGCATAAATCACCTCGTGGGCATCGAACATCAGGTGGATATAGTCCACCGTATCGCAGGGGGCTTTCAGGATTGTGCAGTCATTCAACAGTTTGTTGGCGGCGCACAACACCTCGTCTTCGCCGAAAAACAGTTCTGCCCGCCAGTCCTGTAACAGCATCCGGTGCTGCGGCGAAACCCGCAGATCACGCGTGTTGCCAATTGCGCCCGCCTTGAACAGGATCGGGGCAAATTCACCGCGTCCTGCCACCTTGCGTGTGCCAATCCAGCGAACAGGTTGTGGTCCATGATCTTTGGTGGTGACCAGATCGCCGATTTCCAGATCCTCAACCCGCACTTCGCCATCGGGGGTGTCAATCATCGTGCCCGCCGTAAAACAGGGTGGTCCCAGATTGCCGACCGGCATCTGGGTGCTTGTGGTGACAAAAGTCGTTGCACTGGCCGTGCCCGGCAACAGGACAGACCCGTCATTGGGCGTGAAATAACGTGACCCGTCGTCCGTATAAAATGTGGTGCCCGTGTAGGTCGTGCCGTCAATGGTGACCGTATCATTCACCCAGACGCGGTTCACATTGCTGCCATTGACCTGATCCAAACCATTCGCACTGATAAACCCGTCATTGTCCGCATCATCCAAGGTGATTGAAATGACCGTCACGGTCGCGGGCAGGCCCGGCGGTGCGCCGGGGTCAAAATTGCCTCCTAGGGCCTGATCGGTATATGTTACCATCTCTAAATCTATCTCGTTTGGTTGCGTTACTACCCGTCCCCTGCGATAAAATTTCCGTTTAACAATCGGTTTACCTAAAGGAACAGGTTAGTATTTGACCTGTCATTGTGTCCAAATCAGGGAAAGCCTTTGACAATTTCATGCATTGTTTCGATATCTGTTAACCATAAGTAGGCTTGAGCCTTGGCCACATTCCCAGCTAAACAGGTGGGTAAACAGGAGCACGCTATGAAAATCGCCACCTTTAATATCAACGGCATCAAGGCACGGATTAACGCGCTGCCTGACTGGTTGCGCGAAAGTCAGCCGGATGTGGCCCTGTTGCAGGAAATCAAGACCGTAGACGAGGGTTTCCCGCGCGAAATATTCGAAGACATGGGGTATATTGTCGAGGTTCACGGGCAAAAGTCGTTCAACGGGGTGGCGATCCTGTCGAAACTGCCGCTCGAGGATGTGCGCCGTGGCCTGCCCGGTGATGACACGGACGAGCAGGCCCGCTGGATCGAGGCCACCGTGATGGGCGACACGCCAGTGCGGGTTTGCGGGCTATATCTGCCCAACGGTAACCCCTGCCCGGGTCCGAAATACGACTATAAACTGGCGTGGATGCAGCGGCTTTATACCCGCGCGCAAGAATTACTGCTGGCCGAAGAACCCGCCCTGATGGCCGGTGATTACAACATCATCCCGCAGGCCGAAGACGCCGCCCACCCTGATGTGTGGCGCGAGGACGCGCTGTTTTGCCCCAAAAGCCGTGCGGCCTATCGTAAAATCCTGAACCTCGGTTTCACCGAGGCGTTTCGCGCCCGCATCCACGGCCCCGAGCACTACAGTTTCTGGGATTATCAGGCCGGGGCGTGGAACAAAAACGACGGCATCCGGATTGATCATTTCTTGATGACCCCGCAATGCGCTGATCTATTGACGGATTGCCAAATCGATGCCGAAATCCGTGGCCGCGAGAAACCGTCGGATCATGTGCCGGTCTGGGTGGATTTGGCGGCGTAAAAGATGGGGGCAATGAATAGGCGGCAATGCGGACTTTACTGCCGTTTACCAACTGAATTCCAAAGCCCGCTTTGGGAAACTGCCAACCACGGTTTTAACAGGCCACTGGATCAACAATATCACTTAAGCTTCGTTCGATTTGCACCGTTGGCGGAGCGCGTAGCGTTTGTAGAATGACGCAGCTTCGTTCTGCGGCGTCGATCAGCGCGTTCAGATGCGGCGCCGAAAGGCCACACTGGGTTTTCAGATCGACCTTCATGTGCACGGTCTGAAAACCGACAGGCACATTGTCACCTGTCATCAACGTTCCACGCACGTCGGCCCCAAACCGAACCTGCACTTCGAGGTGGCTCAGCTTAATCCCCTTGAGGTTCGCAATCATGCGGATGGCCGTATCAAGGCAGCTTGCCAAAGCAGCAGCCAGAAGTTCGCCCGGGCATGGAAAGTCGCTTTCGCCACCAACGGCTTTGTGGACGGATACGGGGATATCCAAAGGGATGCCCTCGCCGCACACGACATGCGCATGGATTGGGTGATCTGCGGGAACCTGAGCATCAACCGTCCGTGCATGATCATGCACCCACGCTGCATCCGGCGCGTAATGATAGTGCTTGCGCAACGGCAACTGTCGATCAAGAATGTTGATCGGCTGCGCATCTGTGAAGGATTGGATGTGGCTTCGGTGTTTGAGATACAGTGTCATTTTACGACCCCCGCCTGAAGCCGGGAACAAACGCAGGAACCTCACGCTGGTAGGCGAGGTATTCATCGCCAATCTGGGCAATCAGGTCCTTTTCTTCGAGATGTAGCACAGCGATGACGATGTAACCTGTGGTCACCAATGTGAACAAAAGATGCCCCACGGTCATGGTCGGCGCGGCCCAGAAGGCAATCAAAAACCCCATCATAATGGGATGGCGCACCAATCTATACAGGCCAATTTTGATGAACCCCGGCTGTGTTGCGTGGCGTTTATTAAGGTTCGCGTAGATTTGCTTTAGGCCAAACAGGTCAAAATGATCAATCATGAAGGTTGAGGCCAAAACGACCAGCCAGCCGACCCAAAAAAGCGCGGTCAATGCTGTTCCAAAAATCGTATTACTGAGATCCCATATTGGAGTCGCGAGCGGTTGCCAGAACACAAAGATCAAAATCAGGGCAACGCATGTCATCAAAATATAGGTGCTGCGTTCAGCAGCTTTGGGGATGATTTTTGTCCAGATGCG
>NZ_JBSMEZ010000015.1:0-8743 GCF_056498605.1 Profundibacter sp. | reverse complement strand
CGACGATCATGCAGCGCCTGCTCCAATGCATCCAGCACGAAATCTGTTTTCGGCGAACTAGAGACACGCCACCCAACGATTTTATCCGCGAAAGTATCGATGATAAAAGCTACGTAGACAAAGCCCTACGTTGGTGAATGTAGTTGTTCTTGATCGTGCGGATGGGTTCAATGCCTTTGAGTGTTGCCTTGGCCGATCGCAGGGTTTTAAAGCCACGCATTGGATTGAGAATTTTATTTAACACCGGATGATCGCCTTCGATCCGGTTGTTCAGATACTTCCGGTCAATGTGGCGGATATGATCCCCAGGATCACACCTGCTATGAAACTGAAACTAGCCGCATAATTCTACAAGCGGATCCCATTAAAGATGGGGAGATTACCTTGCGGCATTGGCGTCGCGCCGAGAAGTTAGGCGAAAATTGATCAACTTTCCATGTTGATCTACCGTCCACCAGAGGTACTGCCATTTGCCACCGACGCGGAAATAGGTTTCTTCCACATGCCAGATCAGACCCCGTCAGTTGCGTTTGCCAAAGTTTCGCTTTGCTATCTCGGGGCCAAATTTCAGCACCCACCTATAAATGGTGGCCGCATCAACCTCGACAACAGAAAACCGTGAATATCGGCAAATAAGAAACTTAATGTAATAGTGCCGTCTCGATCATGAAATCGGTTGTCATGCTGTTTTCCATTACAAAGTCGCCATTGGGCAAATCATTCTCCTCAACCTTGCGCCGAGCCTCAGTGGGCTCAATACCCATATTTTGCCAACGAAGCATAAGACGATCTCGCAAGGTTTGAGGGCTGGTTTTGATCATGACCGTCACGTCAAAAAGAGGTGCCAAACCTTTCCATGGTTGCTGCTCAAGCAACAGGTAGTTCCCCTCAACAACAATGATATCGTTTGTTTTCTGTATCAATGCGGCCCCTGCACGGGCGATTTCAATTGTGCGGTCAAAAACCGGAATCGCAATATTCTCGGCATCATTTTTGCGCAGACGAGTTAGCATGTGGCGTAAACCATCAACATCAAAGGTATCGGGCGCACCTTTGCGCGCCTGTCTCCCGAGCGATGTGAGCAAAATATCATCGAAATGGTAGCCGTCCATTGGCAGTAATGCAGCACGGTTCGGGTTGGCGTTATTCACCCCCTGCACCAACGCATCTGCCAAGGTGGATTTACCCGAACCCGGTGCACCAATGATCGCGACGATGGACCGTGTGCCCACTGGTAACGTCAAAAGCCGGTCGGTCAATTCTGCAAGATTAGTCTGGCGTGTCACGAAATTCCCTCCATTTTTAGCGCGAAAAGACAAGTTTTCATCCTAGGTCGAAGTCTCCTTGAACAGGATATTCTGATCCAGAAGGTAATGAACAAATAGCGGCAAGCTGGCGCTTCCTATCACGCGGGCATCACTGCCGACTTTGCCAGGCAGGATGACTGGCGTCTTTATACCCTGTAGGTCAAATCCCTGAAGCGCGGCAATGGTGGCATCGACGATGCGCTCACGAACATCCTGCGGAAAGGCACCGTCAATAATCGCTGCGCCAAAATCAATGACGCTACAACTGGACACAATCGCCATTGCAAGATGGGTCGCAACCTGTGCGATCCACTGTTCCAGACAATCGCCAAAACCATCCCAGTTGTCGGGCGTTAACCATAACGGGGACGGGTCAATCCCCTTATCTCGAAGTATATGCTCCAACATATAAATCGATGCTTGCTCGATCAATTGCGCTGGCGCACCATCGGCGCCAATCACTGGCATTGATCCAAGCGCACCGGCATTTCCGCTGCGCCCCGGATAGACATTATGGTTCAGAACAATCCCGCCTCCGATGAATGACCCGATAAAGAAATAGACAAAGTCGTCAATCTCGGCCCCGCGTCCGAACACCAGTTCGGCACCGCAGGCAGACGTTGCGTCATTCTGTATCAAGACGGGATAAGGGCACAAACCCTCTAACGTCGACTTTATATCAAACCCACGCCATGCTTCCATCTCTCCCTTGGGGGCGCCAACTTTCTCAAGCCAGTTCCAGAGGTCAAAGGGCATCGCGACACCCATCCCGACGATCCTTTCTTGCTGAGCGGACGAAAGCGCATCAACAAGACGACTGAGCCCTTTCCCGACAAAATCAAGGATTTGTTGCGGCTGAGGGTGGGTGTATGTCTCATGGATTGCCATTCTTTGCTGCCCGACGAAATCCATCATCACCAGATCGACACGCCGCCGCCCAATCTTTAGTCCGATGGTAAACGCGCCATCAGGATTTAGCAGCATCGGGATAGAAGGCTGTCCAACCCGCCTGCGTTGCGGCTCGCCTCGCAACAGCAAACCGTCCTTCTCTAATGATCGCATTATCACCGACATTGACTGCGCTGTCAGGCCGGTTCGCCGTGCCAATTCGGATTTGGGAATACCCCCGTGCCTCCGGATCATCGACAAGACAAGCCGCTCATTATAGGCGCGTAGGCGTGACTGGTTGGCCCCTCCTCTAGGGCCTATCACCTTGTTTTTATTATCTTTAGAAGTGGTCACAGCACATTCCATTAAGTTGAGGGTTTACCGAGGAATCCCTTTAACGCATCTGTGCAGAATGTCACATATGGACAATAAATCAATTGGAGTTATTTATTGACAGATCAGCCACCTGATGCAAGGATTTGTCATTGGGGGGAGTGAGTCGACGGCATGTCTGACGCATTTTTGTTCCAATACGTCGATCTAAAAGCGATCTAAAAGCACCGACAGAAATGAATAGAATTCGGAGGAAATTATGAAAAAGAAAATACTCGTATCCGCGCTTGGCGCACTCGCGATGAGCACTGTGCTGGCCGCGCCTGCATTTGCCGCAGGCCACAGCGTTGGCGCCTGCCTGATCACCAAAACAGACACCAATCCGTTTTTCGTGAAAATGAAAGAAGGGGCATTGGCCAAAGCCGCCGAACTGGGCATTGAGCTAAAAACATACGCCGGTAAAGTTGATGGCGACACCGAAAGCCAAGTGGCGGCCGTTGAAACCTGCATCGCCGATGGGGCCAAAGGCATCCTGATCACCGCATCCGACACCAAAGGCATCGTTCCAGTGCTGCAACAAGCCCGCGAGGCTGGCCTGCTGGTAATCGCACTTGATACCCCGCTAGAGCCAATCGATTCAGCCGATGCAACCTTTGCTACAGATAATTTTCTAGCAGGCGAACTGATCGGCAAATGGGCCGCCGCCGCTATGGGTGACGGTGCTGCAACTGCAAAAATCGCCATGCTTGATCTGGCCGTCAGCCAGCCATCAGTTGGCGTTCTGCGCGATCAGGGTTTTTTGCAAGGCTTTGGCATTGATCTGGGTGATCCCAACAAATGGGGCGACGAAACCGATCCGCGCATTGTTGGCAACGAAGTCACCGCTGGCAACGAGGAAGGCGGGCGCAAAGCCATGGAAAACCTTTTGATCAAAGAGCCGATGATCAATGTGGTTTATACCATTAACGAGCCATCCGCGACAGGCGCATACGAGGCGCTAAAAGCATTCGGTCGTGAAAACGACGTGCTGATCGTATCGGTCGATGGTGGCTGTCCTGGTGTGCAAAGCGTTAAGGAAGGCGTGATCGGCGCGACATCACAGCAATATCCGTTGCTGATGGCATCCTTGGGCATCGAGGCGATTGCAAAATGGGCGGCTGATGGGACAAAACCCGAGCCAACACCTGGCAAAAACTTCTTTGATACCGGCGTGTCACTGGTAACCGACAAGCCTGCCGACGGGGTTGAGTCAATCGACACCACTGAGGGCACCAACCTGTGCTGGGGCTAAGTTGATTTTTGCCTGATTTCAGAGAATACTAGTGCGGGCGGCCATTGGGTCGCCCGTATTTAAAACGACTATTACCAAGCAGGTTGGGAATTATTATGGCCGAGGTCTCGCCAACAGAAACCGCACTTAAGAACGCAGCGAACGAAGTGGTGTCGTTTGACGATGAAAACCACGGCTTCATGCACATGGTCCATAACCGGCTGCATTCAACGCCCTCAATGGTGCCGCTGATTGTGCTAGTAATATCAATCGTTATTTTCGGCATTATCCTTGGTGGCAAATTTTTCTCGCCCTTCGCGCTGACGCTAATCCTGCAACAGGTGGCAATCGTCGGCATTGTTGGCGCTGCGCAATCACTGGTCATCCTGACCGCGGGCATTGACCTGTCGGTCGGCGCGATCATGGTTCTGTCCTCGGTTATCATGGGGCAATTTACCTTTCGCTATGGTTGGCCACCTGAATTGGCCGTCGTGGCAGGGTTGACCTGTGGTATGCTGTGCGGTGCGACCAACGGTATTCTGGTCGCCTATATGCGGCTGCCTCCATTCATTGTAACCCTTGGCATGTGGCAGATCATCCTGGCGACAAATTTCCTCTATTCCGAAAATGAAACCATCCGGAATCAGGACCTTCAGGACCACGCGCCAATCCTGCAATTCTTTGGCCATAAATTTAGTATCGGCGGCGCGGTATTCACATACGGCGTTGTAGCCTTTGTTTTGCTGGTCGTAATCCTGACCTATGTGTTGAACAACACCGCATGGGGGCGGCACGTTTATGCGGTGGGCGATGATCCCGAGGCCGCGGAACTGTCCGGCGTGCGGGTCAAACGCATCCTGTTGTCGGTCTATACATTGGCGGGGCTGATCTGCGCATTGGCCGGATGGGCATTGATCGGGCGCATCGGATCGGTGTCCCCCACTGCAGGGCAATTCGCCAATATCGAATCCATCACCGCCGTGGTGATCGGCGGCATATCCTTGTTTGGCGGACGCGGTTCGATCCTTGGTATGTTCTTTGGCGCGCTGATTGTTGGTGTGTTTTCACTGGGCCTGCGCCTGATAGGAACCAACCCGCAATGGACCTATTTGCTGATCGGCGTTCTGATCATTGGCGCTGTCGCAATTGACCAATGGATCAGAAAGGCATCGGCATGACCCAGCCCATTCTGACAGCCCGTAATCTGGTGAAGCGCTATGGCCGCGTCACGGCACTGGACCACGCGGATTTCGATCTGTATCCGGGCGAAATTCTGGCGATCATTGGCGACAATGGCGCAGGCAAAACAACCCTGATCAAGGCGCTATGTGGTGCACTTCAAGTGGACGAGGGGGAGATGCATCTAAAGGGCGAGCAGATCAATTTCCGCTCCCCGACCGAGGCCCGTGATGCAGGCATCGAAACCGTTTACCAAACGCTTGCCCTTTCCCCCGCTCTTTCCATCGCTGACAATATGTTTCTGGGCCGCGAAATTCGCAAGCCCGGTTTTATGGGCACGTTCCTGCGCCAGCTTGACCGCAAAAAGATGGAACGCCTGTCGCGCGAAAAGCTGACCGAGCTTGGCCTGATGACCATCCAGAACATCAGCCAGTCGGTTGAAACCCTGTCAGGTGGTCAACGTCAAGGCATCGCAGTTGCCCGCGCCGCCGCCTTTGGATCACAGGTCATTATCATGGACGAACCCACAGCTGCGCTTGGCGTCAAGGAATCGCGCCGTGTGCTGGAATTGATGCAGGATGTAAAATCGCGCGGCATGCCGATTGTGCTGATTTCCCACAACATGCCCCATGTATTCGAGGTGGCCGACCGCATTCACATTCATCGTCTTGGTCGTCGCCTTTGCACGATCAATCCCAAGGATTACACCATGTCCGATGCCGTGGCCTTTATGACTGGTGCCACCGTTCCGCCCGAAGCCGATCTCGGTTAAAGCGCCACCATTCCCCGTCAGCCTTGCTGGATTTTACCGCTGCCGCGATAAACTCCATCCCCGCAAGACCCGCATTGATATTTGGCAAAATGTCCGCCGCCTGTGCGTCCCCGCGAATGACCTTGGCAAAGTCGTGATACAGCGTGGCGAACCTTTCCAAAAAACCCTCGGGATGGCCCGCCGGAATACGTATTTCCCCTTCAAAATCCTGCCCGCCACGGGTCAGAAATTGTTTTGGTTGGCATTTTTGGCCGTGAACCACAACTGGTGTCATAGTAGCCTTAATTAGGAGAATAGTGATTGGGAATATTGAATGTTTTCAATGGGTGTTTGAAGTGTAAATAGCGATGGCGTTGATGGTAAAAGCCATTAGTTTTTCACTGGTTGGATGTTCGTTGCTGGCTTTGGCCAGTGTGTTTTTACTGGCGTCGCATTGATATGGGGGAAGGTTAATTTCATTGGCTCGTTGTTGCAGGCGGGGCGCATTATATCTTACTCTCCCACCGCCAAGTCTCTTGCCAAATCGGTGCCATCTGGGCGATGATATTATCGTCCCACCCATTCCCAAAAAGATAACGTCTCCAAGAGGAATATCTAATGCATAAATCTGGTAATACTGTTGGATTCTGGTCGGCTGTGGCCATGGGGATCGGGGCCATGGTCGGGGCCGGCATTTTCGCGCTGCTGGGTCAGGCGGGGGCTATTGCCTCTTCCGCGGTCTGGATGTCCTTTGTCGCCGGTGGTTTTATTGCGCTGCTGAGCGGCTATTCCATGGGGCGGCTCGGGGCGCGATACCCGTCCGCTGGCGGGCTGGTCGAGTATCTTGTGCGCGGGTATGGCAAGGGGCTGTTTTCCGGCTCCATGAGCGTCATGATGTATCTCTCCTCTGTCATCTCTATTTCCCTGATCGCCAGAACATTCGGCGCATACGCCTACGCTATGTTACCGGCTGGATTGCCCGGCATACTGGTTGAGGTATTTGCGGCAGCCGTTGTGCTTGTCTTTATGCTGGTCAACCTGAATGGCGCCCGTTCTATGGCGCTGGCGGAAAATCTGGTTGTGGCCGTCAAGATGGGGGTTTTGGTGGTTTTTGCCATTGCCGGGATCATCTATATGGACCCGAGCCGTTTGTCCCCTGCCGATTACCCGCCTGTTACAACAGTTTTCTTCAGTCTGGCGATTACATTTTTCGCCTATGAGGGATTCCGCGTCATCACAAACGCCGCCGAAGATATGGAAGATCCGGCGCGAACCCTGCCGCGAGCTATTATGACGTCCATTATTCTGGTGATGATCCTGTATGTGGCGGTATCACTGGCGGTATTCGGCAACCTGAGCGCAGATGAAGTCATAGCGTCCAAGGATTTTGCTCTGGCCGAGGCCGCAAAACCCATCTTTGGCGAAACAGGGTTTATTATCATCTCTCTGGCCGCTCTTTTGTCGACCTCCAGCGCTATCAATGCCAGTCTATACGCTGCAACCAACGTGACCTATCAACTGGCAAAATATGGCGATCTTCCTGCTCTTTTCGGCAAACCGATTGGGCATAGCCGTGAGGGTCTGATTATCAGCTCCGTGATTATCGTCCTGTTGGCTGTATTTCTAGATTTGTCGCAGATCGCCGCCATCGGGGCCATATCCACGTTGATCATCCATATGACGGTTCATATCGGACACCTGAGACTTTTGCGCGAAACCGGTGCTGTTGTGTGGCTTATCGTGCTTGCGGTGTTGGCTAATCTGTTCGCAATAGTGCTTTCCGGTATTTACGTTGGCCAAAAATCACCAATGCTTCTGGTATGGATCGCCGGATTTTTTGCACTGTCACTGATGATCGAGATCGGTTTACGCTTGGTTACCGGCCGGACAATCGGAATGCGGGCGCCAAAGTAAACCATCCAGCTTGGATCAGTTCTCGATGTTTCGAGCCTGCCTGTGCCTGTGTCTCTCCCAAAAGATGGCAATGACCAACAGGATGAGCGCCAACAAAATAACCGGCCAGATGAATTGCTCGACAAATGCCGCGAGGATGGCCGTGCCGGCGACCAATATCCCGATCAACGAAAACCGCCACGAGATGCGGTAGCCATCAAGGAACGTCGACAATCCAATGACGAGCAACAGAACCAGTCCTGTATTGTCGTAATTCAGCCGACCAGCCCTAAGCAGTAGAAAGATCCCGAGAACTGCAAGCAGCGTGGCCCCCCAGTGTATAAGCTGGGTTACGATCATATCGGCATCCATATCCTTGCGCTCAATGGATTTCACCGCCCCGATGACAATCGCCGCGACCGCCATGAACAGGGTCATGGCCATCCAGAACCGAACGCTGCTTGTCGGTGAATAATTGGTCAGCCCAATCCCGATCAGGGACAGCAGGAACGCGAGAACAAGAATGATTTCCTCGAAAAACCCCATGCGATGCGCGTGTGAGGCATAAAATGCAGCCACCCCCATAGAGGCCACCAGCAGCAGCCCGACCCAGTATTGATAACTGTTGACGGGATAGAAATAGGTCAACCCCAATCCGATCACTGGCAGCACTAGCGACAGGATAAGTATAATGGTTTTGAACCCGTGCGGCTTCCCAAAAATCTTATCAGCATCATCTGTATTCATCACTTGTCCTCCTTTAGCTTAGATGAAGCGCGACATCAGCACCCATTTTCAGTATCTCGCTGGCCTGCCTTACCTCTGCCTCGGTGCATGGGCAATAAGCAGGAATTTATCCGCCTTAAGGGCCGTTTCATAGTTTACAATACTATCTTTGGGGATACCGATACTGTAGAGCGCAGCACCTAATACGCTCAGACTACCGGTGATAGCGCCGCCGCTTAGGCCTGTAATAATGGCGCCGACCAAAGGCCCCGCAACAGCCAAGGGACCAAAACCCGGAACCCAAAAGAAGGCTGCCCCGACGAGCACAGCCCACAGACCGCCCCAGAACGCGCCCTGACCACCCCAGAATTTGATCCGGTCACCCGCATTGTAAAA
>NZ_JBSMEZ010000014.1:0-3857 GCF_056498605.1 Profundibacter sp. | reverse complement strand
CGAACATTTCGGCAATCAGCGCGGGGTAGCGATAATCATTCGCCTGCGCGAAATCCTCGTCATAGGTGGTGGCCCAGTTGCCATACAGGTCAATCGAATCCTGCGGGGTTTTCAGGGAATAGGCCGTCTTCAGCCCGGGCTTTTCGTCGCTCATATCTGCACTCCCTACATAGGCGGTCTAGTGTGACTCATCTTCCAGATGCAGCTTCATATCCATCAGGACATGCTGCAACGCCGATGTTTCACGCAACAGCCGCTTGGCCTCGTTGATGGTGATGATGCCATCCTCGATCGACTGGCTGTATTCGCTCATCAGCATGGCAAACCGCTGCGACAGGGCAATCACATCGGCATTAACGCCACCCGCAGGTGCGTTGCGCTTTTCCTGATCAAACGAAATAGTCACCCCGCCCAAATCAGCCAAGGCCGACGTAACATGCGGATAACTCGCCTCTTTTTCAAGCGCTGCCACAGTATCCAACGGGATAAACCGACCAGTATGTTCCTCGGCTTCGGAATAATACCGGCCAAGTGTTGCCTTGGATTTCCCTGTCAGCTTGCACGCATTTTCGATCCCGACATCTTTAACCAATGCCTCGGTGTGCTTCTTAAGATATGTTCTCACGTCAACCATTTATAACTCTCCGGTGGGTCCCGCCGTTTAGGGGGAAAAGCGCCTCTCATTTCCCATTAATCTTTTTGCACGGGTTTGTCATATAGAAAGCGACCCTGCGTTTCAGGGTTGTAGCGAGTAATCGGCGCACCCAGCGTTGGTTTAGGTGGGGGTTCTTCGTTCTTCTGTTGATTGGGAACGGCAGAGTCAGGGAAATCTGGCAGCCGCGCGGAGGCCCTTTTCGGTTTGTAATAGGTGCACGAGGTTCGGAACCGCATGTCGG
This sequence comes from Profundibacter sp., assembly GCF_056498605.1. NCBI lineage: Bacteria > Pseudomonadati > Pseudomonadota > Alphaproteobacteria > Rhodobacterales > Paracoccaceae > Profundibacter > Profundibacter sp. The sequence continues at coordinate 2,961 of NZ_JBSMEZ010000014.1, read as the reverse complement.
CTCCGAACCTCATTTTTTACGACCCGCCGGGCGTCTGTTGCAGCAAGCACAGTAATGCCGTCTCACGGAATGAATCCCCACCTATCTTGACTTGCACATCCCCTGATCTGCGGGCAAAACTCTGCATATGGCAAAACTGTATTTTCACTATTCCACTATGAACGCTGGCAAATCGACAATTTTGTTGCAGGCCTCGTATAACTACCGCGAACGCGGCATGGAAACTTATCTGATCACTGCGCGGCTGGACAATCGGGCTGGTGATGCGCGGATTGCGTCGCGCATCGGCATCGATGATGGTGCCGATACGTTTGAAACGGGCGAGGATATGTTTGCAAAGGTTCAGGCGCGTCTGAATGCAGGGCCATGTGCCTGTGTGTTTATTGACGAATCGCAATTTTTGGAAAAAGAACAAGTCTGGCAATTGGCCCGCGCGGTCGATGATCTGGGGGTGCCAATCATGTGCTACGGGCTGCGGGTCGATTTTCAGGGAGAACTGTTTCCCGGGTCGGCCGCGTTGCTGGCGCTGGCGGATGAAATGCGCGAGGCCCGCACGATTTGCCATTGCGGCAAGAAGGCCACGATGGTGGTGCGTCAGGATGGCGATGGCAAAGTGCTGCTCGATGGCGATCAGGTGCAGATTGGCGGCAACGAGAGCTATGTGTCCCTGTGCCGCAAACATTGGCGCGAGGCGGTTGGCGATCTTTAGGGATGCATTGTGCGCCTATCGCTAATACCCCGCACTGGTAATTCCATAGACAAAACCACATAGTTCCCCCAGCGCACAGGGAAACATATGGCAACCGATCCGGCAAAATTCACCACAGGGAATTTGTTTCGGCACATCACGGTGATGTCGCTGACGGCTTCAATCGGGTTGATGGCAATTTTCGCCGTCGATCTGGTCGATATGATTTTCATCTCGATGCTGGGCAAGGCCGAACTGGCCGCAGCCGTAGGATACGCTGGCGCGATCCTGTTCTTCACTTCGTCCTTCGGCATTGGCATGGCGATTGCTGCCGGCGCCCTTGTCTCGCGAGCATTGGGCAACGGCGATGTTGAAAAAGCCAGCAGGCAGGCCGCGACCTCTATGTTATACGGCGTGATCTTCGGGGCAATCTTTGCCGCGATTGTCTGGCTTAACATTGAAAATCTGGCCCGCCTTATGGGGGCCAAGGGCGACACGCTGACGCTGGCGGTTCACTACCTGTCGATCATCATTCCCAGCCTGCCGTTTCTGTTGGTCGCTATGGTTGGCGGGGCGATTTTACGCGCCCACGGGGCCGCACGAATGGCGATGATTGCAACACTGGTTGGCGGTGTGGTCAACGCTGTGCTCGACCCGATCCTGATCTTTGGTTTGAACTTGGAACTGACAGGTGCCGCTATCGCCAGCGTCATTGCCCGCATATCAATCGCCATTACCGCCCTGATCCCGATTTACCGCCACTATGGCGGATTAAAAAAACCGACAGCTGCCGAATTCCGCCTTGATTTCCCCGCAGTCCTGACCATCGCCTTTCCGGCTATCCTGACCCAGTTGGCCACCCCGATCGGGCAAGCATATGTCACCCGCTCAATGGCGGAATATGGCGAAAGCGCCGTTGCGGGCATGGCGATTGTCGGGCGGCTCATTCCGGTGGCCTTCGGGGTGATATTTGCCTTGTCAGGCGCAATCGGTCCGATCATTGGCCAGAATTACGGCGCAGGCCGAATAGACCGCGTGCGCCAGTCCGTGCTGGACGGTTTGCTATTCACAGCCCTTGTCGTGGGCACAACCAGCGCGATCCTGTTCATTGTCCGCGGTCCCGTTCTGACCCTGTTCAAGGCCGATGGCATCACCGCCGAAATCATCATTCTGTTCTGTGGCCCGCTGGCGCTGGCGTGGTTCTTTAACGGCGTGATCTTCGTCTCGAACGCCGCGTTCAATAACCTTGGCCGCCCATTCATTTCAACGTGGATCAACTGGGGCAGACATACCTTGGGCACGATCCCTTTTGTCATTCTGGGGGGCATGTGGTTTGGCCCAAAAGGCGTGTTGATCGGGCAGGCCGCTGGCGGGGTGGTGTTTGCAGCCATCGCGCTGGTCTTGATGCAGCGCGTTATTGCGGCCTGCGCGGCGGGTGATACCCGTAAAAAGACCAAACCGTTCTTACGCCAAGCACGCCTTATGCAGATTTTCAACTATCGCAGGTAGGCCCACGGCCTCAGACCTTGTTCGGCACCGCATCACCGGCAAAAAACGCCTGCAAGTTCGCCACCGCCATCATCCCCATGTTGGCGCGCACCTCCTCGGCATTGGTGCCCAAATGCGGCAACAGCACTACATTATCCTGCGCCAGTAACGCGTCGGGCACATGCGGTTCGTGTTCGTAAACGTCCAGCCCTGCCCCCGCAATCTGCCCCGCTTCAAGCGCTGCAATCAACGCGGCCTCGTCCACAACATCCCCACGCGAAATATTCACCAGATACGCATGAGGCTGCATTGCCGCCAGCGCCGCCCCGTCAATCATATGATGCGTCTCGGGGCTGCCCGGCACCGCGATCACCACCACATCCGCCGTGGCCATCACCTCATTCAGCGAGCCAAGCTGTCGCGCAGGCACCCCGACATCCGCCACCATGGACCGGTTGTGAAACACCACATCCATGCCAAATCCGGCCTGACAGCGCCGCGCAATCGCCTTGCCGATCCGCCCCATGCCGACAATCCCGACCGTCTTGCCACCAATATGCAGCCCCAGCATTTGCGTTGGATGCCAGCCCGTCCATTCACCGCTGCGCACCAGCCGCTCGCCCTCACCCGCACGCCGCGCCGCCATCAGGACCAACGTCATCGCAATATCGGCGGTCGCGTCGGTCACGGCCCCCGGCGTGTTGGTCACGATAATGCCCTTGGCCGCAGCAGCGCCCGTATCAATGTGGTTATACCCCACCCCAAAATTCGCCAATATCTTGCAA
>NZ_JBSMEZ010000013.1:0-2910 GCF_056498605.1 Profundibacter sp. | reverse complement strand
GTTTTACGCCCTGCCATTTGGTGGGGCGTAATTTATTCGTTGAGGTGAAACCTAATCACACGGGGAAACGCTGCAAATTTTTCCCTTTGTCAATTCCCGGTTTACCGCTACCTTTCGCCAGCACCCTAATTGGGCTATGTTTTTAACTGGCGAAATCGCCAATTTGTTGGGAGAGTGGAATGGGAAAACGTGACGATCTGATCGCGAAATATGCGGATGACCTTAAGAACAAGTGCGGGATGACACCGGATATGGATTTGTTGACCAAAGTCACAATTGGCTGTGGTCCGGCAATTTATAATGCCGACGCGTCCACCGTTGCCGCATCGCAGGATAGCGAGCTGGAAACAGTCAAGAACAACTTCCTGATCAAAAAGCTTGCCTTGTCGGATGGGCCGGAATTAATGGAAGCCATCAACAAAGCCATGGATACATATGGGCGCTCAGAACGTAGCAAATACCGCGCGGTTGTCTATTATATGCTGACCAAACATTTTGGCAAAGAATCCGTCTACGGCTGATTGACTACTGAAACGTAATAAAACGCCCGGATAACGATGGTTAAGCGGGCGTTTTTTTATTGCCAATCATTCTACGCACTTGCCGTTTGCGTGATTGGCCCAAGATAAGGTATGAATGTCTTATCGGCCAGGATGGCCAGACCCTAATTTCAGAGATCACGTGTGGTGCGTAGGGAGCACGTGGGGTGAACGGAGGGTTTTGGCATTGGCTGGAATCCTCCGTTTTTTAGAAAGTCGTTAAAACTATGCCCATTCTGACGCTTCCAATAGCGACATATCCTCTGTCAACCACTCCTTTGAAAACAGTGTCTAATCCCGTCTTTTAGTTTGCAGTTTTGTATGCGGAACGCACGCCCCGTCCATTTCTGATCTTTTCCCCTCGCCTTGATGCTGATCTGTTTCCGAGATTGGTAACTTGGAAGGTAGCACCAAATGGAGCAACATTTGTTAGTGTCTGATTTAAAACTCCGGACCGAGGGAAAATTGCGATGGGATTTTCTCTGACAAGGCGCATTGAGCGCTGAAATGCGGGCATTTTGAGCGAAATGCAACGCAGATCAGAGGTAATTCCAGCCAATTTACACCGGTTTTGGGTTTTGAATCGGGCACTTAGAGGTGTCACAGGGCAATACAATCAGGTTGGAAGTTCTGGAGGGCCCGACGGGTCGGCGGAGCTGGCCGGACGATGTGAAGGGGCGGATTGTTGCGGAGTCGTTTGAGCCTGTTGCTCGGGTGGTCGATGTTGCCCGCCGCCACGGGATGGGAGCCCAACATTTGTCGACATGGCGTCGGCTTGCACGTGAGGGCAAGATTGTTGTGCCGGTGGATGAGCTGATGTTCGCACGCCTTGAGATTGCGCCACAGGATGAGGCGGTTCCTGAACCGCAGACCGGCCATTTTGTCGAGATTGATACAGGTGGCATAATCATCCGTTTGTCGGGCACCACCCCGGCGGATCGGATTGCGGATGTCGTCTCGGCGTTGAGTGCGGGTCGGTGATCATTCCGTCTCAAGTGGTAAAGATCGTGGTGGCGACAAAGCCGGTGGATTTCCGTAAAGGCCGTGATGGATTGGCGGCGGTTGTTCAGAACGAGCCGGGACTGGACCGGATTGGTGATGGCTTATAAACGCCTGGAAGAGGGCAAGTTCGCCTGGCCGGGTATCAGTGACGGTGTGATGCGCCTGTCCAAGGGGCAATTCGAGGCTCTGTTTGAGGGTCTGGACTGGCGGCGCGTTTTGGCGCCTCGGGTGCGCAGACCGGGTGCGGCAGAGTGACTCCATGGCTGTTTCCAGTCCTGCATTCCGGGTGGTTTTCGAGACCGAACGAGCTGCCCGTCTGGAGGCGGAAAGAGTGGCTGCCGACTACAAGGAAGTCGTTACGCGGCTTGAGCATCTGGTCAAGGAGTTGAACCAGGCGCTATATGGCAGAAAGTCGGAAAAGCTGTCTGAAGACGAGCGGCAACTGTGTTTTGAAGATCTTGAAGTGGCGGTTGCCGAGGTTGAAGAACAACAGGCCCGCCTGAAGCGAGATACGCCCGAAAAGAAAGCCGCTGCGCCCAAACGCAATCTGGGCAATCTGCCCAAGGACCTGCCGCGCATCGAGACCATCATTGAACCGGCCAGCACGCTTTGCCCCTGTGGTTGCGGCGAAATGGTGCGGATTGGCGAAGACCGTACAGAGCGGCTTGATATTGTGCCTGCACAATTGCGGGTGCTTGTGACGGTGCGGCCCAAATATGCCTGTCCAACTTGCAAGGGCGGTGTGACCCAGGCGAAATCACCACCCCATCTGATCGAAGGCGCGCTGCCAACAGAGGGTGCCATTGCTCATGTCCTGGTCAGCAAATACGCGGACCACCTGCCTCTCTATCGGCAAAGCCAGATTTACAAGCGCTCGGGCCTCGATTTGCACCGGTCCACGCTGGCTGGATGGATTGGAAAAGCGTCTTTCCATCTGACGCCGGTGGTGGATCGAATGGCCCAGCATCTGAAGGCATCGACCAAGCTTTTCATGGACGAAACCACCGCCCCGGTCCTTGATCCGGGACGCGGCAAAACCAGAACCGGTTACCTCTGGGCTCTGGCGCGCGATGATCGGGGCTGGGGCGGAGAGGACCCGCCGGGCGTAATCTATTTCTATGCAGATGGGCGTGGTGGAATACATGCCGAGGAATTCCTCGCAGGCTTCAAGGGCATTCTGCAGGTCGATGGTTATAGCGGTTACAACCGCTTGACCAAAAGCACCCGTGCGGACGGGCCCCTGACGCTGGCATTCTGCTGGGCGCATGCACGCCGCAAGCTAAAGGAAGTCTTCGACAGGGACGGCTCCGAAATCGCCGCCGAGGGCCTGCGCCGGATTGCCGAATTCTACAAGATCGAGGCCGAAATC
>NZ_JBSMEZ010000012.1:0-4275 GCF_056498605.1 Profundibacter sp. | reverse complement strand
CGCTGAGTGGATAAAGAACTGGGTCAACGACAAGTGGGGTTCGTCCTCTGGCTTTGGTCAGGGCACACGGAACACACCTTGGCAGTGGCGCACCACTTGGGGTAAATTCCAGACCAAAGGGTTTGAGGATTGGTCAAAATGGCTGTTGGCTCAAGACGAGTTCGCGCTTGAAGCTGCTTCTGAAGTTTCCGGCGTAGATGCTGCTAAAATTCAGCTGGCTGCTGAAATGATGGCCAAACCAAAAGAAGACGGCACACGGACAAAAACTTCCGTGATGATCGAAAAAGGCTTCTATTGGTCCAACAACACCGGCAACACACAAGCGATTTCCGCACTGGGGATCATTGTTGGGGCAGGTGGACGTCCAGGCCAGATGATTGGTCGGGCCGGTGGCCACCAACGTGGTGGTGTAGGTGGTGGCGGGTATCCTCGCAATAAATCACCAATGAAACTGCCGGGTCGTCGCCGTCGGGCGCTGGATACGGATACTTGGACAATGGCGGGACACACCCGTATGGCCCACGTTATCGGCACAACATGGATCCAATCCATGCTGGGCAGCCAGCAGTTGTCGGCACGTTTCCATGAACTAACCCGTGGCAACCCGCACCAGATCCAGTCTATGAACCGCGAGAAAATCCTTGAGACTCTCAAGGCGCGTGTTGATAGCGGTGGTATGGTTCTGGTCAATCAGGATATCTATCTGGTTGATCCGATCGGCAACCAATTCGCGGATATTATCTTCCCCGCCGCAACTTGGGGCGAAGAAGACTTCCTGCGGGCCAATGGCGAACGCCGCGTTCGGTTGTATCAAAAATTCTATGATGCACCTGGCGAAGCGAAACCGGATTGGTGGATCATCTCTCAACTGGCCAAGAAGATGGGCTTTGAGGGCTTCGATTGGGAAAACTCGAACGACGTTGCAGAAGAAGCAGCCAAGTTCACTCGTGGTAGCCGTAAAGACTTTAACATGGTTAAAGTGGCCGCCAAACGCGAAGGTGTGACCCTGCACGAGAAGTTCCGGGCAATGGGCACAAACGGCATTCAGGCGCCGGTGTTTATGAATGCTGACGGCTCCTTGATGGGCACCGTGCGCTTGCATGATACGACGCGCATACTGCCAAGCGACGGACCTACCGCTGTGAATATGTTCAACAAAAAGTTGACGCATTTCAATTCGCAAACCGGTCGTTGCAACATCCAGAAATCGCCTTGGTCGTTGTTCTCGGATTACTGGGAATGGATGAAACCAAAAGGCGAGGAGTTGTGGTGCACATCGGGTCGTGCCAACGAGCGTTGGCAGTCGGGCTTCGATGATACCCGTCGTCCATATATCGTTCAGCGCTGGCCTGACAACTGGGTCGAAATCAACACCGAAGATGCGGCCGCGCGCGGCATTGAAAGTGGTGATATGGTCCTGCTGTCAAATGACCGCGTGCCAAGCCTGAAAGACAGCACACTGGGTGTTGAAGGTGACGACTATACCTTCACTGGTCAGATGGCTGCCGGCAATGTGGAACTATCCGAGGCCTCGATCACCGCGGTTGCGATGGTCACACGCGCTGTGAAGCCAGGGGTCATGTATATGGACTTCTTGCATTACAGCCAGCCAGCCAACGCTTTGGCAGGTCGGGTCGTGGACTGGATCAGCGGGAACTATAACTACAAAATGGGTATTGCGAAGGTTACCAAAATCGGTGAATCGCCATACAAACATAGCTTCCGCTCGATGTCCTTCGCACCGCGTGACATCGTAATATAACAATCGATCAGGGCGCTCATTAGCGAGCGCCCTGATCTAATATGCGACATTTCGCCGGCCTCGGTTAAAATCGTGGTCGGCGTTGTAATGCTTGATGCACGTCAATGCTAAAAATTTTGGGATTCGATAGCCTGCCTTGAACAGTTAAAGGTGTTATATCCATGAAAACCAATGCGCGCGACAGATTAACAACCATTTTATCGGAGGGAATCGACGTTCACCGCTGTGCCGCTGCACGGGCGTTGGGCAGCATGAAGCTGCCGGAATCAGTTGAGCCGCTGATAAAGGCATTGCTTGACGAAGACCCCGATGTCAGAACAGACGCCGCTTTTGCTCTGGGCGAGTTGAACGACCCCGCCTCGGCTGAAAAGCTGATGGAGAATCTGGTTGGGGACCCTGAATCAGACGTGAAACGTGCCGCTATCAAGGCGCTGATCGCTATGCGTTATGAGCCGGTTGTGCCGCTGCTGCGCAAATTGGCGGTGTCGCGGGCCCAAGAGGACGTAGCATGGGACGAAGAGGCATTTTACACCGATGAATGGGATCATTGGATTGATATCCAGATGTCCGCATTCGAGGGCTTGGGTGTTTTTGCCCCCGAAGAGGCGGTGCCGGAAATCATCACCGCGATGCTGGACGACGAGGCTCAGGATTTAACCGAACCAGGCCTGCGGGCGCTGGCGCGGATGGGCGAGGCGGGCGCATTGGCGATTATTGATCAATACGGCAAGGGCGACACCCGTATGTGCCGCCGTATCGTGCGTGCTGTTGGTATGTCCGACAATCCACATCTGGATGATCTGCGTGGCGGGATGGTCACCGATGTGAAACCGGAAATCCGCCGTCTGGCGCTGGAAAATCTGGAAGCAACTGATGATCGGCTTAAGCCATTGTTTGGTGATGAAGATAGCACTGTTCGGGCCGCTGTTGTTAAACACGCAGGTTTGCAAAATACCCTGTTGCTATGGGATTTGATTAAGGATCCCGCCCCCGAAGTACGGGTTGAAGTGTTCAAAATCATCAAAGCCTACCCAGATAAATTCAAAGACGAAGATCTGGAAAAAGCCGTGCAAAGGGCGATCACCGGTGATCCGGATGCCGCCAAACAGGCCGCACTGGCACTGATTGCCCTGAAAGGGCCACAAGCGGCCAAGGGGCTGTTGCATGTGCTGTCAAACGCCGAAATTCCGCAAAAATTCCGTGTTGGGGTGATCGAAGCGGTTGAAAAATCCGGTGATATTGCCGTGCCCGCCCTATTGCAGGCCGCAGGGGATGCGGATCGGCAGCTGCGTCTGGCGGCATTAACAGCTTTGGCTGGAATCGCCAGCAATGACCCGAAGTGGCCCAATGATGCGGGTATAGGGCTAATCACAGCCCTGAATGGCGAGTTGGTTCTGCCACCTGAAGAGGTGGAAGAGGAGGTCGTTGAAAAAGAACCCCTGCCCGAAATCACCGAAGAGATTGCTAATGAAATTGATGCGGAACTGCCGCTGGTTGCCGAAAAAATCGAACCGGTGACATCAACACTCGAGGCGATCAAGTCCAACGTTCCCGACGCACCCGTTGAGGAGCCAGAGGAAATCATTTTGAGTGATGAAACCCAGCGTATGCTCGATCTGACCAAGCGGCGCAAGCTGGGCAAGCGCAAACTGTCGTGGGACACGATGGCCTCGCCGCATGAAGACGTACAACGTTTTTCTGCCCGCCTGCTGGGCAGTGTGGTTCACAAGGATGTAACAGACGCGCTGATTGCAACATTGACGCAGGATATGGATGAAGAAGCCCGCAATGGCGCGCTGTTTTCTCTAGCCAAACATGCCGAGCAAACCGGCACGATGCCCGAGGAAGCGCTGGCTCCATTGCAAGAGTTGCTGAGAAGCGATGTGCCCGAAACCCGCGTTCTGGCCGTGCGTTCAATGGGCTGGATCAAAGGCACTGAAATGGACGCAGCATTAGAGGCATTGCTGACCGATTCCGATCCGCTGGTTCGGGTCGAAGCCGTCAAGGCGATGGATCATCGCAACCTTGCGACCGATGCTTTGATCAACGCGCTGAATGATGATTATCAAGGTGTCGGCATCGCTGCCGCCCGTGCGTTGGCCCGCCTGTTTGGCGATGATTCGGCAGATGCGCTGGTGTTGTTTGCAGTCACCAATGATGGCACCTATCGGCGCGATATTGGCCAATTGTTAGGTCAATACGCGCCTGATGCGGGGGCGATCCGTTTGCTGGAATTACTGGCGGACGAGGATCAAAAGGCCCGCTGGCTGGTCGCGATTGATGCGCTTGCCGAACTCTTTCAACAACCAGATCAGACCGAGGCACTGAAAGTCGCCTGAATTTTTCAATACACCGAAAGGAAACACAAAATGAGAAACCTGTTTGCGAAATCCGCCATTGCTTTGGCAGCATTAAGCATGGCAACGGCGGTAAGCGCCAAAGGCTATAACGAGGTCGAAGTGAGTGATGGCGGCAGCTTTGTCGGCACAGTTTCAGCGTGCGGTGCCGAGACC
>NZ_JBSMEZ010000011.1:0-10912 GCF_056498605.1 Profundibacter sp. | reverse complement strand
GCATGTTGGTCAGGCACCCGACCAAACCCGAATGGGGGCTTGGACAAGTACAATCCGCCATTGATGGTAAAATAACCGTTAATTTTGAGCATATGGGGAAAGTTGTGATCAACGGGGCGCGGGTTTTGCTCATGCCGGAATATCATTCTTGAAACGTATGGCGGGATTTCATCACAGACTAACACACTTAATGCGTGTGTCAAATGCACTAACCCAACGGAGACATTGCAATTTGCCGCCGCAATTCGTAAAACCCACCGCAGCTTTTCTGACGCAAGAATTGATCCGCCAATGGCCCTAGACGACCCCATATTTGAACTACGGCTTGCGCAAAACGACGCGGACCTGCGGGCGGCACAGCGGCTGCGCTATCAGGTATTTATCGAGGAGCTGGGCGGCGACGGGCCACTGGTGGACCATAAGGCGCGGCTGGAACGCGACGCGTTTGACGAATTTTTCGATCATTTGCTGTTGATTGACCGCCAACAGGATGCGGGTTCCGTAAATAAGGTGATCGGCGTTTATCGGTTGTTGCGCAGTGATATGGCCGAGCGGGCGGGGCGGTTTTATTCCGAGGACGAATATGATCTGTCAACCCTAAAAGCCAGCGGGCGCAAACTGATGGAGCTGGGCCGCTCCTGCGTTCATGCCGATTATCGCGGCAGCCGCGCGATGTATCATTTATGGAGCGGGCTGGGCGCTTATGTGGTCGAGCATGGCATTGAAGTGATGTTCGGCGTGGCCAGCTTTCATGGCACCGATATTGAAGCGATCAGCGAGCCATTGGCCTATCTGCACCACAACCATCTGGCCCCTGAAAACCTGCGTGCCCGTGTGCTGGAGCCACATTTCCAGACGATGGATTTGATGCCCGCGGACCAGATCGACCCGCGCCGCGCGCTAAAGGCGATGCCGACGTTGATCAAGGCATATCTGCGGCTGGGGGGCTTTGTCGGCGAGGGGGCGTTTATTGACCACAGCTTTAACACCACGGATGTGTTCCTGCTGATGGACACGCAGAAAATCAGTGAAAAACAACGCAGCATGTATACCAAAGGATCACGAGGATGAGCGGCACGTGGTTTCCCGAAGCGGAACCCGCGCCGGTGCGTATTGGCCCGATGGGTTGGGTCAGGGTGGTCGGGCGCGGTGTGCCGGTTCTGGTGGTGGTTCTAGGCGGGCTTACCCTGCTGTTGATGGTGCGCCTGATTGAACGTCCGTTGTTTGGATTAAACCGGCCTGTGACGCCTTATATCACACAGGGCGTATGCAAATCCGCCTTAATTATCATAGGGTTGCGCCTGACTGTGGTCGGGTCCCATATGGCGCATAATGGTGCCGTGGTGTCCAATCACGCCTCGTGGCTGGATATATTCACCCTGAACGCGGCCAAGCGGATATACTTTGTGGCAAAATCCGAGGTGGCGGGTTGGCCGTTGATCGGCTGGTTGGCGCGGGCCACCGGCACGGTGTTTATCGCGCGCCGCTCGGTGGATGCGAAAATCCATCTGGATGTCTTTGCGGCGCGGCTGAACGCAGGCCACAAGCTGTTGTTTTTTCCCGAAGGCACGTCAACGGATGGAATGCGGGTTATCCCTTTTAAATCAACGCTGTTCGAGGCGTTCTTTGCGCAAGATTCGCATGACGCATTGCACATTCAACCCGTTACGGTGAAATATTCGGCCCCTGCTGGCGAAGATGCACGGTTCTACGGCTGGTGGGGCGATATGGAGCTGGCACCGCATTTGTTAAAGACACTCGCGGCCCGTAAATCGGGCGCCGTCGAGGTGATTTACCACGCCCCCGTGGCGGTGGCGGATTTTGGGGGGCGCAAGGCGCTGGCGCGGTATTGCGAGGATACGGTGCGCAGCGGTATGTCGTGAGGTCTGATGGGACCGTAGTATTGTCAGGATATGAAACACATTGAGAGTTCGTACGATGTAGACATGGGTCGCCTTTATCAAATCGGTCAATGTGGGTGGCAAGAACATCTTGCCTATGGCTGACCTGCGAAAGGTGGGCGCCAAACTGGGCTACAAGAACTTTGGCACATATATCCAGAGCGGAAACTGTGTGTTTCAAACCACTGCAACTAGGCCAGAGATCGAGCGCGATTTAGCCGATGCGATTGAAGCAAAATTCGGCTTTTCGGTTCCGGTTCTGGCGCTGACTCAAAATGCGCTGGAGGCGGCGATTGCAGCCAACCCTTATGAAGGTGAAGCAAATAAGCTGCATTTGCATTTTGTCTGGGACGTTGCCAGCCCCGATTTGGCGCAGGCCGAGGCAGTGGCAGCCCAACGCGAGCAATTCCGAATGATTGGAAAAGTGCTGTATTTACACGCACCCGACGGGGTGGGCCGTAGCAAGCTGTTTGCCAAATTACCTAAGGTTTTGGGCGCTGTGACCGTGCGCAACCTTAAGACAGTTGTTAAAATGCGCGATTTGGCCCGCGCGTTATGAGATCGCCGCAACCAAGGTTTTGAACGCCGCGACCGGATCATCCGTGTTCCAGATTTCTTCACCGATGGCGAAAAAGTCGGTCACAGATGACAGGGTGTTGATCACATCAACGGTGAGCGCACCTTCGGCCACGACAGGCACCTCGACGACATCGCTCCACCACTGGAACAGGTCGGTTGGCGCGACCGAACCGTCACCAAGTGCTGTGTCACCACAGGGGCCAAAGCTGACGTATTCAGCTGAACCTTCGCCTGCGTTCATGCCGTGATGGCGCGAGGCGGCGCAATAGGCACCGATGATCGCGTCATCGCCTAGTTCTTTGCGCGCGTAACGCACAGTGCGAGCCCCGTCCGTCAGGTGCACCCCGTCCAGACCCAGCCGGTCAACCATGATCAGGTGGTTTTCAATCACAATCGCTATATCGCGGGCGTGACAGATTTCGCGCATCGCATCACCGGATTTGATGATCTGGTTCTCGTCCTTGGTGGCCAGCGCAAGGCGCACGCAGGCAACGGGGGCAACATCCAGTACTTGATTCAACAAGGCGGGGAAGCTGGACAGATCAAACGCGGGCGGGGTGATCAGATAAAGCTGTGCTTGGTCTTTTTCTTGAAATTCTTCGGTCATCATTTTGTCCTCGACTGAGTGTTGAGGCGGATATAACGCAGGTTTTGCGGTTTGACCACGGGGTCTGTTGCGTCATAGATGGGCAGGGGTATGAAAACAGGTGTGTTATGACGGATAAAGAATGGGCGGGGTCGCAACCGTGGGCGGGACCGCAGCCGGCGTTTGTGCTGGTGCGCCCGCAGATGGGCGAAAACATCGGGGCGGCGGCGCGTGCGATGTGGAATTTCGGGCTGGACCGGATGCGGGTGGTGGACCCGCGCGATGGCTGGCCGAACGAGCGCGCGGTGGCGATGGCATCGGGCGCGGGGCGGCTGTTGGATCAGGCAGGGTTGTATGATGATGTGCCAGCCGCGATTGGCGATTGCACCTATGTGTTTGCCACTACAGCGCGGCACCGTGATTTGACCAAGCCGATTATGACACCGGAACGGGCGATGGAACATGCGCGGGCGTTGATTGACGCGGGGCAAAAGGTGGCGGTATTGTTCGGGCCGGAACGGGCAGGGCTTGAGAATGAAGATGTGGCGCGGGCCAATGCGCTGATTTCAGTGCCGGTGAACCCTGCGTTTTCCTCGCTTAATCTGGGGCAATCGGTGTTGTTGTTGGCTTATGAGTGGCGACGGCAGGTGGCTGAGGTTGCGCCAGAGGTGATGGAGATGGCCAAGACCGAGTTTGTCGAAGGCATTGAGATTGAAAAACTGGGTGACCATTTTGAGGAACGGCTGGAGGCGGCGGGGTTCTTTTTTCCTGAAACCAAAGCCGAGGGGATGCGGGTTAATTTGCGCAATATGTGGGCAAGGTTGCCGTTGACGCGGGCAGATGTGCAGACGTTGCATGGTATGTTGCGACAGTTGGTGCGTTGGAAAGAACGCGGGGAATAAAAAGTTTTATACCTGCGGCGCGGATATTTGTAGAACGAAAATGGGGTTAGATGGTGCTTGCTCTTAATCGGGTTGGGCCGTAATTTGCTGAAAAACAAAACGGGGCATGTCATGAGCAAGAAGCGTAGTATTTTTGAAGAGGTCGGCAGTGATGTGAAGGCCGAAGTGGTCGTGCCCAAGACGGGTGTGATTGATGCTTCTCCAAAGGGGGCGCGCGGCGGCATCCGGATTTGGCTGATCCTCATCTTTGCATTGGTGGCTTTGATGGTGCTGGTCGGCGGGTTGACCCGTCTGACGGATTCCGGCCTGTCGATCACTGAATGGAAGCCGGTAACGGGGGCTATTCCGCCGATGAATGACGCGGATTGGTCCAGCGAATTTACCAAATATCAGGCCAGCCCCGAATTCCAGATCCAGAACAGCGCCATGACGGTAGCCGAGTTCAAGTCGATCTATTGGTGGGAATGGGGCCACCGGCAGTTGGGCCGGTTTATCGGTGTTGTCTGGGCCGTCGGGTTCCTGTTCTTCTGGCTGACCAAGCGGATACCGACGGGGTGGACCACGCGGCTGGTCGGCCTTGGGGTGCTTGGCGGATTGCAAGGCGCGATTGGCTGGTGGATGGTGTCTAGTGGTTTGACGGGGCGCATGGTCGATGTGGCCTCGTACCGTTTGGCCATTCATCTGGGGCTGGCGTTTATTATTCTGGGGCTGTCGGCGTGGTATATATTCCTGATGTCACGCAAGGACGCCAAATTGATGGCGGCGCGGCGCGGACGCGAAGGTAAACTGTTTTCCATGTCTACTGGTCTGATGCATCTGGCATTTCTGCAAATACTACTGGGCGCATTGGTGGCGGGCATTGATGCGGGGCGCGGATATACCGACTGGCCTTTGATGGGCGGTCAAGTGTTCCCTGACGCGATGTTTGATTATGTGCCGTGGTGGAGCAACTTCTTTGAAAATCCAGCATTGGTTCAGTTCATTCACCGGCTGGTTGGATATCTGGTGTTTATCTTTGCCATTGTCGTCTGGCGGCGGTCGCGCAGCAGTGGTAATCGCAAGACACAGGCCGCGTTCAACATGATGGCGGTGATGGTTCTGGTGCAGGTTACCCTTGGGATCACCACTGTGATGCTGGCGGCGCAAACCCATGTGGCGTTGATCCACCAAGCGGGCGCAATCCTGCTATGGGTAATGATCCTGCGCTCACGGTTTTTGGCGGGCTATCCGGTGGCCCAAAGTGTAAGAGGGAAATAACATGATCGCATATGACGAGTTGATGGCGTTCGAGCGCGAAACACAGGCGCTGGCCCAGGTTGCGGGCCGCTTGGGCTGGGACCAGGAAACCATGATGCCACGCGGTGCCACCGAGCAACGCTCTGAGGAAATGGCGGCGATCAGCGGCGTGATCCATACACGGCGCACCGATGCCCGTGTTGGGGACTGGCTGGCGGTGATTGAAGATAGCAAGTTGAATGCCGTGGGACAGGCCAACATGCGCCATATAAGGCGCGGTTACGAGCGCACAATGCGCATTCCAGCCGAGCTGGCAAGCGAGCAGGCCAAGCTGCATTCAATCGCCCAAGGGGTCTGGGCCGAGGCCCGTGGCTCGGAAGATTTTAGTGCTTTTTCCCCGACCCTGATGCAGGTTCTGGATATGAAACGCGAGGAAGCCTCGGCATTGGCGGATGGCGGTGATCTGTATGACGCGCTGCTGGATGATTACGAGCCAGAGGCCAAGGCGGCCGACCTTGAGGCGATGTTCAACGCGTTGCGCCCGCGTCTGGTGACGCTGCGCGAGAAGGTGTTGGGGGCTGAAAAACAGCCCGCCGCGCTGGACCATCAATTTGGCCAGCAAACCCAGATGAAGCTGACACGGGACTTGGCCCGCACTTTTGGCTATGACATGGCGCATGGGCGGGTAGACAAGGCGGTGCATCCGTTTTCCTCCGGTTCAGGACAGGACGTGCGCATCACCACCCGCACCACCCCGCGCGATCCGTTCAACTGCTTTTATTCAACGATCCACGAGGTCGGACACGGCTGCTATGAGCAAAATATTGACAGCGCCTATTTGCTGACCCCGCTGGGGCAGGGCGTGTCGATGGGTGTACATGAAAGCCAGAGCCGGATTTACGAGAACCAGATCGGACGCGGTCAGGCCTTTACCGGTTATTTATTCGCGCAGATGAAAGAGGCGTTCGGTGATTTTGGCATCAACGATTCCGAAGCGTTCTATGCCACCGTGAACCGGGTAAATTCGGGCTATATCCGCACCGAAGCGGACGAGATCCATTATAACTTGCATGTGCTGCTGCGCTTTGATCTGGAACGCGCAATGATCGCGGGTGATCTGTCGGTTACCGATTTACCAGACGCATGGAATGAACGATTCGAGGCGGATTTCGGCGTGGCGGTGGACAAGCCATCGAACGGTTGTTTGCAGGATGTGCATTGGTCGGTCGGTTTGTTCGGATATTTCCCGACCTATTCGCTGGGCAATGTCTATGCGGGGTGTTTGAACAAAGCGATGCGCGACGCACTGCCTGATCTGGATACTGGGCTGGCGGCAGGGGATACCACGGCGGCGACCGGATGGTTGCGCGATAATGTGCAGCAATTCGGCGGGCTGTATAAGCCGCGCGAGGTGATCGCGCAGGCCTGCGGGTTCGAGCCAAGCGAGGCTCCGTTACTGGAATATTTGGAGGCCAAGTTCGGGGCGATTTACGGGGTTTGATTGGGGGTTATCGTTTGAATTGCCCCAAGCAATAGGACCGTTTTCCTAATAGGTATTGTGGCAAAAGCAATTCTAAAACGACCAAAGGCTTCTCTCTTACGCGGAACGAGGCCCGCGACAGGCCGATGTGCGTATGGTCTTTGTCGGTGCTTATTCGCAGAGAAATAGATACCGGCTCTTCTCGGAAGAGTGCAAAAGTTTCATAAGCACGAACACTCACCGGATTATGCGGCCGACCACTATAATAAATGGTGAAGCCAGATTGTTTGATAAAAAAGGTGAGGGCAAAAACATATGTGCTCGGGCGGATTTCAAATTTATGCGGTGAATTTGTTGGGCCTGCCTCGATATTAAGTGCAAGGCTGTGTAAGTGCTTACTTAACTCAAACGTGTAAAAATTATTTGTGCTTTTCCGCATCCGGCTTTGACTTATTTCTCTGATGATGGCGTCCATCTTTTCACCATTGGCTAGGCGGCTTTCGAGCCAAGCGTCAGTGGTCAGCCATGCTTCAGCGTATTCTTTTTCCAGTGCAAAGGCCCGTTCCGGGTCGGCTTTGACTTCATCGTAAGTTGCATCGGTTTTCAGGAAAACTCCGCGATTCCGTGCTGCGTTAAGGGCGCGGCGAAAATCGCTGCCATGTTCTTTCGCAATAGCAATGATCCGCACCGCCTCAACGTCCGGCATTCCGTCGGGCTGACAGGCGTTAATCTTGGCAAAAGCCATGTCCGCGAACAGCGTTATCAGCAACGTCAGTATGAGCAGGAGGCGTTTATCGAAGATGGGACGGATGGTGAATGCCGACATAGCGTTGGCCCCTAGCTGCATGAATGAATGATCTTAACATCAATCTAGGGTGGCGGAAGGATTTGAAAAGTATGGATTTGCCTACCTTCTATCCATATTTCACCGCTACTGGTTCCAGTCAGGCGCTCGTTTATCTAAAAATGCGGCAATCCCTTCCTCGGTGTCACGCATCATCATGTTGGCAGTGATCACCTCGCCGGTATGGGCGTAGGCATCCGCCAGCGGCATTTGGGCCTGCTCATAGAACGCCTGTTTGCCAATCGCCAGAACACCGTTCATTTTGGATGCCAACACCTGCGCCATTTCGGTTGTGGCCGCGTCCAGCGCATCTGGTTCGACCGCTTGGTTGATCAACCCTATTTCAGCGGCGCGGGTGGCATCAATGAAACTGCCCGTAGTCAGCATTTCAAACGCCTGTTTGCGTGGTACATTGCGGGTTAACGCCACCATGGGGGTGGAGCAGAACAAGCCGATGTTCACGCCATTCACCCCGAACCGCGTGCCATGCGCCGCCACAGCCAGATCACAGGTTGCAACCAGTTGGCAGCCGGCTGCGGTGGCAATACCGTGGGCCTTGGCGATCACCGGTTGGGGCAGGCGGGTGATTGACATCATCACGTTTGCGCAGCGGGTGAACAGGTCGTGAAAATAGGCGCGACCATCATCTTCGGCGTCGCGGCCACGGGTCATTTCCTTTAGGTCGTGACCGGCGCAGAACACTTTGCCAGCACCCTGCAAAATCACCACCTTGATTGATGTGTCTGTCGCCAGCGCATCGAACTGTGCTTGCAATGCGGCAAGCATCGCATCCGACAGGGCGTTCAGGTTAGTGGGCGAATTTAGCGTCAGGGTGGCAATGCCGTCCGCATCTTGGCGTAATAATATGTCAGTCATGCTTGCTCTCTGGCTCGTTTCAGGCAAACCTTAGGCGCAGAACGACAAAAGGGAAAGCATCATGGCGCTGAAAATGACGGTTGGGGAAATGCAGGCGTTTTTGGCCGAGCATTTTCCACATATGACGGACAATTTCATCGTCGAAGGGTTGGCCGACCATCAAGCCACCATTCGGATGCAGGTTGGGGCGCAAAATCTGCGGGCGGGCAATACGGTGAACGGGCCATCCATGTTCGCCGCCGCCGATGTCGCATTTTATCTGGCGCTGATGGCGATGATTGGGCCAAAGGCATTGGCCGTGACGACGAATTGTTCGATTGATTTCATGCGAAAACCCGCTGCGGGGCGTGATTTAATCGCCAAGGCCACTATTCACAAGCTGGGCCGCGTTTTGGCGGTGGGCGATGTGATCATCTATTCCGAGGGCATGGACAAGCCGGTGGCGCGGGCAGGGCTGACGTATTCAATCCCGCCCAGTCAATAAAAAAGGGGCCGGAATGAACCGGCCCCAGGAAGAGGTTCTGGCAAGACTGGGATGTTAGCCTTGCCAGAACAAACGACGCGCCTCCGTATAAGCCTCGTCGCGTGTCAGCCCGATGTCTTGCAACTCGGTATTTGTCAAAGTCTTTAGAGCGCGCCGTGTGCTGCGGCGCAAATCCCAGGTCAGAAGCGTGGTTGCCACCGTGATCACCACCAATGCCATTGGCGATTGGGGCAGGCGGCTTTGCAACTGCATGCTGCGCTGTGCGGGGATGGTTGATGCCATAGTCATGGCGCGCTCCTGAGTTATTGTATTGATACAAACGGGGTATTCTGCTATGATTTATAGATACAATGCGAATCTGAGAACGTCTAATGAAAGATTGTAATGAATACAATTTGGTTTCCTGATCTATCAACGTCGGATGGCCCCAAGTATCTGACGCTAACAGACGCAATCCGCGCCGCGATTGTGTCGGAACAATTGGAAGTGGGTGAACGCCTGCCGCCGGTGCGCGAATTGGGCTGGCAGCTAAAGGTGACACCGGGAACGGTGGCGCGGGCCTATACCAAGCTGACGGATGAGGGGCTGCTAAAGGCGGCTGTGGGGCGCGGCACATTTGTGGCTGAACCCAAGGCGACACCCACCCCGCTGCAACGGATCGAAGTCGGGGTCAGACCAACGCAGGAACCAGAGCGGATTGATCTGCTCTCGCCTCTGCTGCCTGACGTCGGGCAAGAGGCGCTGATCCGTAATTGTTATGCACGTATGGCGCAAACCCCCAATAGCAACCTGATCACCTATCCCAGTCAGGCGACCGAATCCACGGCGCGTATTGCTATTTATGATTGGTTAAAGGGGGTGCAGCTGGGCCGGTACGAGCCCGAAGATATTGTGCTGGCCCACGGCGGGCAAAACGCCATCATGTTGATTTTGCAAACCGTGCTGAAAGACCCAAAGCCGATGATCTTTGCCGAAGACCTGACCTATGCCGGATTTCGCCATGCGGCGCGGTTGTTGCGGGCGGGGGTTGTGGGGCTGAAATGTGATAGCGAAGGGGTGCGGCCGGACGAGTTGGAGACCGCCTGTAAAACATACGGGCCACAAGTGTTTTGCACATCGCCCGAGGTTCACAACCCAACCACAGGGCACACCGGACTGGCGCGCCGCCAAGAACTGGCGGATGTGGCACGGCACTACAATTGTCATGTGCTAGAGGATGATTGTTACCACATGCGGGGCAGTGGCCTGCCGACTTACCGCGAATTGCTACCTGATCTGGGCTGGTATGTGTCGTCGCTGTCTAAATCCCTGACGCCATCCTTGCGGGTCGGGTTTGCGATTGCCCCTATCGGTAAAACCCAGATTTTGCGCCGCGCGGCACAGTTCAACCATTTCGGGCTGGCCGTGACCATTTGCGATCTGACCGAAATGGTTCTGCAATCCCCTGACCTCGTGAAAATCCGCGAGGCGGTGCGGGATCGGGTCAACAGCTATGTGCGCACCGCGGTGAATGTGCTGGGCAGTTATGATCTGAAATGGAGTGAAGACGTGCCGTTCCTGTGGTTAAAGCTGCCACGCGGCTGGCGGGCATCAAATTTCTGTCGGGCGGCGGAAAAACAGGGGATACGCATTCGGTCTGCCGATGACTTTGCATTGCTAGACGGGCGCGCCCCGCATGCAGTTCGCATAACGGTGAACGGGCAAATCCCGCTGGAGGCGTTTGAGCGGGCGATGTATGCATTGGAGCGGCTATTGAACAACCCACCAGATCTAATCGAGGTATAAATGTGGGGTAAAATAATACCTATTTTCTAAGCTATTGTTTTAACTACATAAAGCAAGCATTAGCACCCTTGACTGCACCAACAAATCCTATAGACAGACGCAATCAATTCCCGCAAGCGGCGATCATCGCCATTTGCACCGTTTTAAATAGGGTAGACACCATGAAAACTTTCTCTGCTACACCGGCAGATATTGAGAAGAAATGGATCATCATTGACGCAGAAGGCGTCGTGCTGGGC
>NZ_JBSMEZ010000010.1:0-21847 GCF_056498605.1 Profundibacter sp. | reverse complement strand
CATCGCCGAGGAGGCAAACGGCGGCTGATCGCGCATCGCTGTGGCGGATTTGGCGAGGGTGCGGCCAGCGGCTTTAGCCAGTGGGACGACCTCGGTGGAAAGGGGGGAGACGAGGTTGAAAACCTCGGTCAGGGCTTGGGCTACTGTGATCATTTAGTCTGTGTCCATTTGGCCCAGTTGGGCGGCTTCCCATTCGGCGTATGTGGTGTTGGTGCCTTTGAGTTTCCACTCAACTCGGCCGTTTGACGGGCGCCCAGTTACAATATTAGCAGCAGCACTTGCGCTTGAAAATGCGAAGTTTTCAATAAATCGGGTGTCTTTTTCTGATCGAACTATGATGCCGGTTTCCAAAAGGTTAATTCGAATTCTTTGACTGGCCATATCCCAATCGCCTTTGCCAACCCAATCCTTACGAATGATGGAGCCTGCTTGCACTACCATTTCACCATCAAGTAATTCAGCTGTGGCATCAATCCCAAGCCTTTTAGACTTCAATGTGAACGTCGGAGCATTACCTTTTTCATATGTTGGTTCAGTTGTTTTTTCAGACTGCGCCTTATTCACAAACATATCCACCTGAATGGCGGGCAGCACCATCATCAAGGTCTCCAGAAACTCTTCCATATTGGCGGTCGCCGCCTCGGACAGGCTGCTGCGGGTCGGGGCGTTGCCGTTTTCCAAAGGCATCCGTTTGGTTACAAGTGCCAGTTCTACCAGCCGCGATTCCAGATATTTCACATGCGCCTTATGCAGGTTGTTGGCGGTCGAGGTGATCAGAACGGCAACCTCCCACCAGTCCTTGCCCTTCACATGATCGCGCAGGCGGGTGCCCAGATCCTCGGCCTCGCCGATATAGGCCTGCGGTCCATCCTCGGTCTCGCCCAGCAGGATATAGACGCCGGTATAGCCAGCCTCGCCGCGCCCTAAAGCGTCCTTGATGCGGGTGCGCGGGGTCATCAGGACGTGGCCGGTCCAGTTGAAAACCTCGGCGGTCAGCATCCCGTCGGGTTTGCCGTCAATAAAGTAGAGTTCTAGCGAGCGTCCTTTGCCCATCTATGATGCCTCGAACTTGCCCGACTTGCCGCCTTCTTTCATCGTCAGCCGGATGCCGGAAATTTCCATGGTTTTCTCGACCGCTTTGAGCATGTCGTAGACCGTCAGCCCCGCTACGGATACCGCCGTCAGGGCTTCCATTTCGATGCCGGTCTGGCCTGTGGTTTTCACCGTCGCGGTAATTACCACACCGGGGATGGATGCGTCCGGTGTCAGGTCCAGCGCGACCTTGGTTATGGGCAGCGGGTGGCACAGCGGGATCAGATTGCTGGTCTGTTTGGCACCCATGATGCCCGCCAAGCGCGCCACGCCCAGAACGTCGCCTTTTTTGGCAGAGCCGTCGATCATGATCGCGTAGGTCTCAGGCGTCATTTTCACATGCCCACGTGCAATCGCGGTGCGGGACGTCACGGGTTTGTCCGAGACATCGACCATGTGAGCCTTACCGCTGTCATCAAAGTGGGTCAGATCAGCCATTTACATCCCTCCAGCGGGCATAAGCGGGTTGGCAAGCAGGGCGCGGGTGGCGGCGGTCACGTCATCCTGACGCATCAGGCTTTCACCGATTAGAAAACTGCGGGCACCGTATTGGGCCAGTTCGGCGAGGTCTTCGGGGGTGGAAAGGCCGGATTCCGCAATGATAGTGCGGTCCGCGGGCACCAGTTTGGCCAGAACCTTGGTGGTGTCCAACGTGGTCTCGAAGGTTTTCAGATTACGGTTGTTGATGCCGATCAGTGGCGATTTCAGGTTGCTGGCGCGGGCCAGTTCATCCTCGTCGTGCACTTCGATCAACACATCCATGCCCCATTCAATGGCTGCCTGTTCCAGCTCAATCGCTTGGCCATCCTCAAGCGTGGCCATGATCAGCAGGATGCAATCGGCGCCCAAGGCGCGGGCCTCGGTGATTTGGTAGGGATCATAGATGAAATCCTTGCGCAAGATTGGCAGATCGACCGCATCATGCGCCGCGACCAGAAATTCATCAGCGCCCTGAAAACTGGGCGCATCGGTCAATACGGACAGGCAGGCAGCCCCACCGTCCTTATAGGCCTGTGCCAGCGCAGGCACGTCGAAATCCTCGCGGATCAAGCCCTTAGACGGACTGGCCTTTTTGATTTCGGCGATCAACCCGTAGCCGTCATGGGCCGCTTGCAGCAGGGCACTGGCAAATCCGCGTGGTGGCTCAGTGGCTTTGGCGGTGACCTCGACATCGGCGAGGGGGGCGGCCTGTTTGCGCTGTGCCACATCCTCGAGCTTATAGGCTTTGATTTTGTCTAATATATTCATGGGGGCTGTTTAGCCTGAATGGCGCGCGGCGACAATTGCTAACGGCGTATGTGTGGCGATATTGCAGGGTTGTTCCTATGATAGGGAAAAACAGGAGGATGTGATGCAGAGCGAGGCGGAAATTCGGGCGACATTTGCCAAGCAGGCGGTTTGGTGCGAGCGGTTGGGGTCACCGTTAACGGCACGTTTGGTGGCGGGGCTGGGCATAGCGCTGGATCGCAGCACAAAAACGGGTCGCCGCGTGCTGGACTGGCAGGGGCGGGCCGATGCGTTGGGGGATGCGGTGGCGTTGCGGCTGGCGGGGGCGTTGAATGCGCTGGTGCGTAGTGGGCAGTTGCCGGATCTAGCGAAGGTTTATCCGCCGAATGAATTACCGGACGGGGCTGCGCTGACGCGGGCGGCAATGGCGGCAGTTGTTGAGGCAGATGAGGAGATATGCGCGTGGCTGGATTATCCGCCCCAAACCAACGAAGTGGCGCGATCAGCGGTGCTGTATCCCGGCATGTGTTCTATTGCCGTGGCAACCGGATTGCCGCTGGCGTTATACGAGGTCGGGGCAAGCGGCGGGTTGAACCTGTTTGCGGACCGGTTTTCCTACCGGTTTGGGGGTCAGTTACGCGGGGATACAGCCTCGGCTGTGGTTTTGTCGCCAGAATGGAGCGGGGCCGCACCGCCTGCAGACGATGCGCGGATTGAGCGGCGCATGGGCTGTGATCGAAACCCGCTGGACATCACAAATGCGGATCATCGGGACCGTTTATTGGCCTATATCTGGGCGGATCAACCAGCGCGCATTGAGCGGATCAAGGCCGCCCTGGACATTGCACAACGTGACCCGCCCAAGATGGCAATGATGGATGCCGCGGATTGGGTCGAGGCAGAGATTGAAACGGCACCAGACGCGGGTGTGACGCGGGTGCTGTTTCATTCAATCGCCTATCAGTATTTTCCACCAGAGGTAAAACTGCGGATTGTAGCGCAGATGGAGGCGGCGGGGGCGCAGGCCACATCGGAGGCCCCATTGGCGTGGTTGGCGTTTGAGCAAGACAGTGATGCGGGGCCGCGTTTGACACTGCGCTTGTGGCCGGGAGGCGCGATACGGGAACTGGCGGTGGCCGGTGCTCATGTGCATGCAATTGAATGGAAGGGATGACGCGGATGAATGCGGTGTCAGATAATGTGATCAACAAGGTTTTTCGCGCCATCGCGCTGGTTTTCGCGCTGATATTGGGCAGTTGCGGCGAGCAGACCTCGACCGGCATTCTACCGCCCCCGATGCAGGCGAGCGGCCTGCCCGCGGCGTTTATTGCGGGCACTGACAGGTTTGTGCCTGATGCCCCGGTCGCCTTTGAAAACGGGTTTGACGGGGCTGGGCTGCCGATGGTGATAATGAAATTTGCGACCAAGGATGCTAAGACATTTGGGGCATTCACTGCCCGCCATATCGGCGAGGCCGTGGAAATGCAGGTGTGTGACAAGGTATTGGCGGCCCCGATTGTCCAAGAGGCGATTATGGGCGGTTCGGTTGTGGTTTCCGGTTATGATGCATGGGGGATGATGGCCGGATATATGGCCTGCGGTTGTCCCTAGAGGAATAAATCCTTGGCCCAATACGGCCCTTGATCAGTGATCGCCACGCGGGTTTTATCGCCGCGTTTCAATCCGCGATAGGCCCAGATCGGGCGGATAAACGTCTTGTGGATTTTGGCGACGTCCCCTTGGCCCACCTGATACTGCATCCGGTTGAACAGGGGCGGCCACAGGGCGCGGTGGGTGACATATGCTTCGATAATCATGCCGACATTTTCACGGGCGCGGGTGGCGCGGATGGCGGTGCGGGCAAACCAGATACTGGCGGCAAAACCCAGCGCCGCAAAAGCGAGGCCAACGATCTGGGTGGAACTGGACCAAGAGGCAAGCTCGCCCTCATAGAGTTCGCGGATGTCGGGGTTTTCGGGCAAATACCGGATATTGAAAGTCTGGCCAACCTCCAGGATGCGGTAGAACGCGTCGCGGACCTGATGTTCGGCGCTGATTTGGGCCGCATTTTGCGGGGTGAACCGCAGGGTGATATAATAGGTATCCGAGGGGCGCTGGCGTTCCTGCGTGGTTTGGCTGCCCTTAGCGATGCGTTTTGAAATCACGGTGGCTGTGGCGGGCACGCCGTGTCGGGCCAGCAGGGCGGCGTTGTATGTCAGGGTGATAGCACCCAATGTCGAGGCGATGCCGATGACCAGCGGGATCAGGGCGACCCAGCCGCCGCAGCGTATGAATAATTGGCTAAACCAGAAAAACCGTCTCACTAAAATCATGCCTTATGATTGCGAGGTCAGTGCCGCCAATGCAACTATTTTCTGCAGTGCCGCGCCGCTGTCGATGCTGGTGGCCGCCAGTTTAACGCCGTCTTTCAGGTTGGATACCTTATCAGCGACCATCAGCGCGGCGGCGGAATTCAGTAGAACCGCATCGCGGTAGGCCGATTTTTCGCCCTCCAGCAACGCGCCAAAGGCACGGCCGTTATGCGCGGGGCTGCCGCCAAGGATGTCCTCAAACGGATGCACCGGTAGGCCCGCATCCTCGGGGTTCACCTCGAATTCGGTGATTTTGCCATCTTCCAGCGCCGCGACCCAGCTGACACCGGCGATCGACAGTTCATCCGTGCCATCCGAGCCATGCACCAGCCACGCCTTGTCTGAGCCAAGGGCCTGCAATGTTTCCGCCATAGGCCGGATCAGGTCACGCGAAAACGCGCCGGTCAACTGGCGTTTGACACCTGCGGGGTTGGTCAGCGGGCCAAGGATGTTGAATATCGTGCGGGTGCCCAGTTCAGCGCGGGTGGGCATGACGTGGGCAATCGCAGGGTGGTGCATCGGGGCCATCATGAACGCGATACCGACGGTTTCCAGTGCCTTTTCAACGACTTCTGCGCCGACCATCACGTTAATTCCCATCTGCCCCAGTGCATCCGCCGCACCGGATTTTGATGACAGGTTGCGGTTGCCGTGCTTGGCCACGGTAACGCCCGCACCGGCCACAACAAAGGCGGTGGCGGTGGAAATGTTCAGTGTGCCCATCCCGTCACCGCCCGTGCCAACGATGTCCATCGCACCCGCAGGCGCGACCACCGCGTTGCATTTATCGCGCATCACTTTGGCGGCGGCGGCATATTCATCCACGGTTTCGCCACGGGTGCGCAGCGCCATCAGCAACCCGCCAATCTGACTGGGTGTTGCCTCGCCATCAAACAGAATGCCAAAGGCCTCTTCGGCCTGCGCGCGGGTCAACGGGCCATTGGCGGCGGCGTCGATCAGCGGTTTGAGAGCGTCGCTCATGCGGGCACCTTTGATTTTATCTTGGCGATATCCAGAAAATTTTGCAGCAGCTTGTGGCCATGTTCGGACGCAATCGATTCAGGGTGGAACTGGACCCCGTGGATCGGCAGTTCCTTATGACGTAAGCCCATGATGGTGCCATCTTCCAATTCAGCATTCACAACCAGACAGTCGGGCAGGCTTTCACGCTCCACGATCAGCGAATGATAGCGGGTGGCGTCAAACGGCGAGGGCAGACCAGAAAATACGCCGGTGCCATCGTGCTGCATCTTGCCCATCTTGCCGTGCACAATTTCACCGCACCGCACCACGCGCCCGCCGAACATTTCGCCGATCGCCTGATGCCCCAGACAGACCCCCATCAAGGGCACATGTGCAGCGGCAGCGGCGCGGGTCAGTTCCAGACAAATGCCGGCTTGGGCCGGATCACACGGGCCGGGGGACAGCAAAATAGCGTCAGCCCCCATCGCCATTGCCTCGTTCACCTGCAAGGCGTCATTGCGTTTTACCACCACTTCGGCCCCCAATTCGCCCAGATAATGGACCAGATTGTAGGTGAAACTGTCGTAATTATCGATCAGAAGGAGCATTTGTCCGCTTTCATTGCCAGTTTACGCAAATTAGGGGTGATTGCGCGTGATTGTCAGGCTATACATCCCCCAGAGGCGTCAAAGGGTCAAGGCCTGACAAAAAGGCGTAAGCAGGATTAACAAGGCGGAGCATATCGTGGGACGTGGAATTATTTCAGGCTTGTTCTGGGGCGTTTTGGTTTCTGGGCTGGCGGGTGCGACCGCCTCACTGGTTCACAGCAATTCAGGGCGGGGGCCGGTTGCGAGTGTGCCTGTGCAGACTGAAACTGGCGCCCAAGATGCAGCCGTAACCCAAGATATGGCCTCCCAACCAGAAGAGCAGGCCGCGGCACCCGAGGTCGGAGTTGTAGAAGCGCCGACAGGGGGCGAGGCCGAACAGACAACGCCGGTTGATGAAACGGCTGTGCCAAAACCGGATACAGCGGATGTCACGACCGCAGCGCCAACCGCACCCGTGGCCAGTGACGCGGATGACGCGCCTGCGGCAATGGATGCCGCCTCAACAGAAGCGCCCAGCGTTATGACACCCCAAACGGATGCGTCTGATGTTGCACCGGATGAGGGGTCTGAGCCTGCCGTGATGGCGATTGAAGAGGCAGCAGTTACGCCTGCCGATAATCCGGCCTTACCAAAAGCGCCACAAACGGAAATACAGCCCGAAACAGAAGGGCAGGCCAATGCGATGACGGCCCCTGCGATGCAAGAGTCACCGGTTGCACCAAAAGAGCCAACATCTGACGAGGGGCAGGGTGCCGAGGCCCCCGCGCCTGATGTCGAAGTGGCAGCCCTGCCGGAACCACAAACACCGGATGCGCCAGCGGTTGAGCAAGCGCCCGTGCCAGACACACCTGCCGCCCCCGCAACACCGGAGACGGCACCTGAACCAGAAACAGCACCTGAAGTCGTGCCCGATGCAGCCCGCGTCCCTGTGCCGCAAATCCAGAATTTGGCCCCGAATGTGCAGACAAACCGTTTGCCAACCATTGGCGGGGATGCAGCATCCACCGAGGACGAGACCCAAGCCGCTGAGCAACAGGCAGACACCGCTGATCAGGGCGCGTTAATTACCTATGCCGCGACGTTTGAAAACCCTGACGCCAAGCCGGTGATGTCGGTGATTCTGATTGATGATCCAGAAACCCCCGTTTCGGATGAAATCCTTACACGCCTGCCGTTCGCGCTCAGCTTTGCCATTGATGCGGTGCGTGATGATGCTCATGAGGTTGCGGCGCGGTATCGTGCGGCGGGGTTCGAGGTGTTGATGCTGACCAACCTGCCGTTTGGCGCACAAGCAACGGATATTGAAGTGGCATTTGATGCCTATTCCCGCGCCATCCCCGAAGCGGTTGCGGTGCTGGACCAAGGTGCGAACGGGTTCCTGCGTGGCCCCTCGACCGCGACCCAGATTGCCGGCATCCTGTCGGATCGCGGCTTTGGCCTGATCACCCCCAGCAAAGGGTTAAATTCGGCGCAAAAGGCGGCGATGCGCGAAGGCGTGCCCGCGGCGCTGATCTTTCGCGAGCTGGATTCGGATGGTGAAAAACCCCCGGTGATCCGCCGCTATCTGGACCGCGCGGCGTTTCGCGCAGCCCAAGAGGGCAGCGTGATCATGCTGGGCCACACACGCCCCGATACCATCGAGGCATTGGTGCTGTGGGCGCTTGAGGATCGTGCGGCAAGCGTGGCGATGGCCCCTGTGTCGGTGGTTTTAATGGCGCAGTAATGGCCATTCTGATCGCCACCAGCACCACGGATTTTGACCCGACCGAAGTGGCGGTGCCGTGGCAAGTGCTGGCGGGCGCGGGGCAACAGGTGCGGTTTGCTACGGATACAGGCACGGCGGGCACGGCGGATGCGCGGATGCTGGATGGCAACGGGTTCGGCATTCTGAAACCTGTGCTGATTGCCCAAAAACCCGCCCGTGAAGCATATAGCGCGATGTTGGGCGACGCGGCGTTTCAAAACCCGATTGGCTACGATGATATCAGGGTCAAAGATTTCGACGCGCTGGTCTTGCCCGGCGGCCATTCCAAGGGCGTTATCCCCTATCTGGAAAGCGAAGTGCTGCAACGGGCGATTGCCGCGTTCTTTGCGGCGGGCAAACCCGTTGGCGCGATCTGCCACGGGGTTGTGGCGGCGTGCCGCGCGATTGACCCTGACACGGGGCGCTCGGTGCTGCACGGACGCAAAACCGGCGGCAGGAACGGCTGGCGTATCAACTGACGCGGCACAAACTGGGCGATTATTACCTGACCTATCCAGTGACGGTGCAGGACGAGGTGACGGCGGCGCTGGCCTCGGCTGAAGATTTCACCGAGGGTCCAACGCCAGTGTTACGCGATAATATGGAGCATCTGGGTCGCGGGTTTACCGTGCGGGACGGGAATTACCTGTCGGCGCGTTGGCCGGGGGATGTGTACCGGTTTTCAACCGAGTTTTTAGGGATGGTGGGCAATCAGTCTTGAAGGAAGCTTTCAATTTTTTCGGTCTTGCCAAACCCGTTTAAGACAAGTTGAAACAATGCTGCCCCTTGCCTGTTCCCCATCTCGATTACTGTTTCTGGCTGTGTGCGTGAGTCCCATACTGACCAAACGACCAATAGCTCATTTGTAACCGCGACAACTGCTGAACAGAATTTCACCTCTGACCCGCAAATCACTTCGGGACTGCCGATATCCAGTTTCAGTCTTGCAACCTGTTTGGCGGCGGCATCTTCGGAGAAGAACCGCATCAGAATTGATGGCATGCTTTTACGGTCAACCAAATAAAAATGTCGAGGAATATATTGCAGTATTCCGGGGCGTTCATTTTTGCAAATCTGTCTGGCCCATTCCCGCGTTAGGAGACCACAAATAGGGCTAGAACCCGAATGCTCACCATAAGATTGATATACTCCGTAAAAAACACGAAGAGTAGCGACTTGCATCGGAAGCTCAGAATTTGATGCTAGTCCCAAAAATGTTGTCTTATATTTGTTTGTTTCAAAACTTCTAGCATCGTTACGAAAACGAGGGACTGGGTTTGCAATGCCAAGCGGCATAGAAATTCTTTCAATGGCAACAAATGGTAAAGTAATTTGTTCTCCACCAACCAAGAAATAGGCGTCTGTTGCGAGGAATTCTGCGTCTGGCCAGTCGGGATCGGGTGTCCAGATAATGTTTAGCAACATTACTGAAATGATTGAGATGACAATCCAAGTTGTGGCTTTCATTCCTCATGCCCCTCGAATGGAATCCGCCTAATTCCGCCCCCGCACAAACAACCCGGCATCCTCTGCCGCCTTGCGAATGGCTTTGGCTTTGTTGACGGTTTCCTGATACTCAGCCTCGGGGTCACTGTCGTATACCACGCCGCCACCGGCCTGAATATACAGTTTTTCGTCCTTCACCACCGCGGTGCGCAGCGCGATGCACATGTCCATGTCGCCGTTGGCCGCGAAATAGCCACAGCCGCCGCCATAAACGCCGCGCTTTTCCGGCTCCAGCTCATCAATAATTTCCATTGCCCGCACCTTGGGCGCACCGGAAACCGTGCCAGCGGGCATGCCTGCGAAAAACGCCGATAGCGCGTCTTGATCATCCGCCAATTCACCGACGACGTTGGAAACGATATGCATCACGTGGCTATATAGTTCGACATTGAATTCCTCGGTCGGGCGCACGGTGCCGATTTTGGCGACGCGGCCCACATCGTTGCGGCCCAGATCAAGCAGCATTAGGTGCTCGGCCAGCTCTTTTTTGTCGCTCAGAAGGTCCGCTTCCAAGGCGCGGTCTTCTTCCGGTGTGGCACCGCGCGGGCGGGTGCCTGCGATCGGGCGGATGGTGATTTCGCGGCCAAACACCCGCACCAGAATTTCGGGACTGGCGCCGATCACCTGAAAGCCGCCAAAATTGAAGTAGAACATAAACGGTGACGGGTTGGTGCGGCGCAAGGAGCGGTACAATGAAAACGGCGGCAGGGTGAAATCCTGCGACCAGCGCTGCGAGGGCACCACCTGAAAGATGTCACCGGCGCGGATGTAATCTTTGGCGGTCTCGACCGCGGCTTTATAGCCCTCGTGGGTAAAGTTGCACGACTGTGGACCGGCCTCGGTTGCATCGCCAAGATCACGCGCCGCATCGGGCGTCTGGCGTTCCAGATCACGGACCGCGTCCATCACGCGTTCAGCGGCTTGGGCATAGGCGGCTTTGGCGGACAGGCCAGAGGAGGCCCACGCGGGGGCAACCACGATCACCTCGCCCTTGACCCCGTCCACCACCACCACCACCGAGGGGCGCATCATCACCGCATCAGGCAGGCCCAGCGGGTCGGGGTTAACATCAGGCAAATGTTCAACCAGCCGGATCATGTCATAGCCCAGATAGCCAAACAGCCCAGCCGAGGCAGGCGGCAGGTCGTCCGGCATATCAATGCGGCTTTCGGCAATCAGGGCACGCAGGTTGTCCAGTGGTGCGCCGGATTGGTTTTGATACGTGTCACGGTCAATGCGGGCCATGCGGTTTATCCGGCTGACCTCGCCATGACATTGCCAAATCAGATCGGGTTTCGCGCCGATGATCGAATAGCGCCCGCGCACTTCGCCGCCGGTGACCGATTCCAGTATAAAGCTGTCGGTGCGGGCCTCTGACAGTTTCAGCATCAGCGAAACAGGAGTGTCCAGATCAGCGGCCAAACGGGTATAAACCAGCTGGTTCTGGCCCGCGTCAAAACCGGTTTCAAACGCGTCAAAGATTGGGGTAAGTGCCACGTTTATGCCTTTGCGTTATTCGGGATTATTGCGGGAACTGGGAATGCACCGCATTCACCGCCGCGCTGTTGACATAGACGTTTGTCTGGCTTTGTAGCGCCCCGTTAAAGGCGGCAAAGATGTCATTGGAAAGGTCTTGTGAAATGGCCGCCTCGATCTGGGTTTTTATATCGGCCAGATCGGGATTGTTCGCATCCGGTGGCAGGATATCATCCAGCCGAACCACAAACACGACGCCGTTGCCATCAATGGTTCGGCTCATACCCTTGTCCATTGTAAAGACGGTCTGGACCAGACCAACTGGTGTGCCCTCAACGTTTGAATTGCGCAGGATTTCGGTGTGGGGTGTGACTTCATAGCCCAGAGTGGCGATGTCATCGCCTTGATTTAGCCGCTCTAGTAGGCCATCGGCCAGCGCTGTCAGGCGGTTCTCGATTTCCTGATCTTCCCAGCCTGCGATCACGTTAATAATCACCTTATCTAACGGGTTTAGGGACGGGGCAATGATCGCGTCAAATTGCACAGCAAAAATACCGCCATCGTCCAGTTCTATCACCTCGGCGTAATCGCCATCGTTGATCGCCGCTGCGGCATCCCGAAAGGCGCTGTAGGTGGCGATGCCGTCGGTGTCACCTTCGGCCCAATCGATCCGGTCCAGTTTCAAGTCGGTTTCGTCAGCGACTTCCTGCATAGATGCGCCACCCGCCAAAAGGTCATCAATATCGGTGATGCTGGCGTTGATCTGGCGTCGGGCGCGGTCCAGCGCCAATTCGTCCTGCAACAGTGTGCGTATAGATTCAAACGTGGTTTCAGTGGCGGCCAGAATGCCGTTCATCCGGTAAAGCGCAGGGCCAAGATCGGTGTCGATCGGGCCAATCACACCAGGACTGTCCATGGCAAAGATCGCCGCACCCGCGTCCCCAAGCACATCAATCGTCGCATCGCCCAGATCAATATCAAGCAGGCTCAGACCGCGTTCAATTACCAGTTCCTCGAAGGTGGCATCCCCCGCATCCAGCCGCGCCTTGGCAGCTGTGATGTCTTCACTGTTGGGGAATATCAGGCGTTCAACCAGACGGCGTTCGGGTTGGGAATATTGGTCTAGACGCTTGTTGTATTCTTCTTGCAGGTCTTCCTCGGACACCTCGATACTGTCCACGATCATATCGGGCGTTACCCAGATATAGGTCAGGCTTTTCTTTTCGGGTTCGGTGAATTCCGCAGCGTTTGCATCGTAATAGGTTTGCAGTTGTTCATCCGTGGGTTCAGGCACCTGTTCGGGCAGGTTGGTCTGATCCAGCCGGATTGTCGTGAAATTGCGCCGTGACTGGGTGAAATCCAGAAATGCATTCGTCATGGCGGCGGGCGCAGCTACCCCATTAACAATAGCCCCTTGCAGGATGGTGCGAGCGGTTTCGGCGCGAATGGTATCCTCGTATTCGGCTTCGCTTAAACCGGATTGGTTCAGCGCTTGTGTGTATCCGGTGCGGTCAAATTTTCCATCAATGCCCTGAAAGGCGGGGGTCGCCACCAATTCGCGGCCCACCCGTTCATCGCCTACGGACAGACCGATGCGCGTGGCCTCGTTATCAAGGGTGGCACCGGTGATCAGGCGGGCGCGCACGTTTTGGTCAACGCCACTTGCCACGGCGAGGGACAGGGGTATCGGTTGGCCTGTCTGGGCCTGTAATCCGCGTAATTCTTGTCGCAGGGCACGGTTATATTCGTCCATCGTGACCTCGGCATCGCCAACAGTGGCAATCGCGGTGGTCGCGCCGCCAAAGTTGCTAACGCCAAATCCGCCCAGACCCACAACCAGCAAAAGCAGGATAATCCAGACAACAAAGTTGCTCGTTTTCTTCTTGATGCTGCTCACGGCTATAGCCCTCGTGTCATTGGTGTTTAGCGATGTTTAGGCGGTTGTGGGGAGAGGGGCAAGAGGCGGGATATGGCAATCTGGAGCGTTGTTTGGGATTGGGTCGGGTCAGGGGGTGTTAACAGAGGACTTCGGAGGATTGGAAATGGTCAAATACGAACGCTTTTTAAGCGCTCGAACAGGGTGGTAATGCCGGTGCTGTCGATATTGGCAAAGGCAATGCGCAATTGGCGCACGCCGGATGCATCCCCTTCAGGGACAAACATGGTGCCGGGCAAGGACAGGATGGCGCTGTCGCGCACCAGCCGTTTTGCCAGTTCATCCGAGGGTATATCAAACGGATGCTCGACATAGGCAAAATAGGCGCCGCACCCCAGCAGTTTCCAGCCGTTTGCCGCAAGCGTGGGGAACCCCGCCTTGATCGCCGCTCGCCGCGCCAGAATTTCGGCACGTTCACCCGCCAGCCATTGCGATAGGTTCTGCATCCCCCAAAGGGCGGCGTGCTGTCCCAACTGGTTGGGACAGATGGCAACGGTATCGAGGAACTTCTCGACCTCGGCCAGACGCTGTGTGCTGGCCACCATCGCGCCAACACGGTGGCCGGTCAGACGATATGCCTTGGAAAAGGAATAGAGCTGGATCAGTGTCTGATCCCAGTCGGGGTCAGTGAACAGGTCGTGCGGGGCACCAGTGCGGGCGTCAAAATCGCGGTAGGTTTCGTCGACGATCAGGGCAAGCCCGTGTTCGCGGGCCAGATTATAGAAGCGGCGCAGCAGATCGGCGGGGTATTCGGCACCTGTCGGGTTGTTGGGGGTGACCAGAACAATGGCGCGGCTGCGCGGGGTGATCAGGGCGGCGGCTTGGTCGGGATCAGGCAACATACCCGCGCCAGCGGGCAGGGCGACGGTGGTAATACCCTGCATATCCAGCCACATGTTATGGTTGAAATACCAAGGGGTTGGCAGGATAACCTCATCTCCGCTTCCGGCCAACGTTGCGATGGCGGCGGCAAAGGCCTGATTGCAGCCCGAGGTGATGGCGACCTGCGCACCCGCGATGGGGCCGCCATAGGCTGTGGACCATTGGCTGGCCACTTCGGATCGCAGCGCAGGCAGGCCCAGAACGGGGCCGTATAGATGGGCCTCGGGGACTTTCAGGGCAATATCGGCAAGGGCCTCGCGCAGGGGTTTTGGCGGGGCCTCAACGGGCGCGGCCTGCGAGACATTGATCAGCGGTTTGTCGGGGCTGAATGTCACCCCGTCCAGCCAACGCCGCGCCTCCATCACAGGCGGTGGGGTGGTCGCAGACATGGCGGGGTTAACGGGGTGGGTCATACTGATCCTTTGGGCGCGGGGCGTTAATCGGTACCGCGATAGGGCTCGACATATTGCAGCGCCATATCCCACGGAAAGAAAATCCATGTATCCTGCGACACCTCGGTGATGAATGTATTCACCATCGGGCGGCCCATCGGTTTGGCGTAAACCGTGGCGATATGGGCATTCGGATACAGCTTTTTCACCACATCAAGGGTTTTGCCGGTGTCTACCAGATCATCAATGATCAAAATGCCGGTGCCATCCCCCATCATATCCGCATCTGGCGATTTCAGCACTTTGGCCTCGGATTGCTGTTGGTGGTCATAGGATTTGATGCTGATAGTATCCACTGTGCGCACGTCCAGTTCGCGTGCAATGATCATTGCGGGGGCCATGCCGCCACGGGTGATCGCCACAATCGCCTTCCATGCCCCATCGTCCGGCCCCTTGCCATCCAGCCGCCACGCTAATGCGCGGCTGTCGCGGTGGATCTGGTCCCAGCTGATGTGAAACCCTTTTTCGTGCGGAAGGCGGTGGTCGCTCATGGGGTATGTCCTTGCGTGTTAAGTGGCTGCTATTTTGATCCCGAGCAGGCCAAGAAGCCCGCCAAAGGCCCGATCAATCCAGCCTTTCAGGTTTAGATAGGTCGCGCGGGTTTTTTGCATCGAAAAGATGCGCGATACAAGCGTGTTCCATAAGGTTTCGTTAAAGAACACAACGCCCAGCAGGGCGGCGTAGGTGCCCCATCCGGCGGTTGCGGGCACAGTGCCAATAAAAATCGCGGCAAACAGAATGGCGGGTTTGGGGTTGGAAACCTGTGTGACCAGCCCCAGCATGAATGCGCTGGTCAGGCTGCGGGGCGGGGTATCATCGCGGGTTTGGGCCAGTGGTTTATCTGCGGATTTCCACAGTTTGTAGGCCATGAACAGCAAAAACGCGCCGCCCGCGATTTTAAGCGCGGTCAGCAACATCGGCGCATATTCAAACAGCAGCGCCAATCCGAACAGCGCCGCACAGGCCCAGAACACGCCACCCACGCCAATGCCCACAGCCACAGCAACGCCAGAGCGAAACCCTTCGGTCACGCCAATGCGCGCGGCCATCAGGACGGACGGGCCGGGGCTGATGGCGGCCATCAGGTGCAGCAGGGCAACGGCGATAAAGGCGCTTAAACTCATTTGCGTCCCGTAACCACATCAATATCGGGCGCATCCACGGCCTTCATTCCCACCACATGATACCCTGCATCCACATGCAGGTTTTCGCCGGTGACGCCGGACCCCAGATCGCTCAGCAGATA
The DNA here is from genome assembly GCF_056498605.1 of Profundibacter sp. Lineage (NCBI taxonomy): Bacteria > Pseudomonadati > Pseudomonadota > Alphaproteobacteria > Rhodobacterales > Paracoccaceae > Profundibacter > Profundibacter sp. Next base: position 6,343 of record NZ_JBSMEZ010000010.1, on the reverse strand, counting down.
CAGCGCCGATTTGCCGACCTCGTCTTGCGTCACATTGCGGCGCAGCGGCGAATTTAGTTCGTTCCATTTCAGAATATAGCGAAAATCGCCAATGCCCGAAGCGGCCAGCGTCTTGATTGGCCCTGCCGAAATGGCGTTAACACGAATGTTATCCTTGCCCAGATCCTCGGCCAGATATTTGACCGACGCCTCAAGGGCGGCCTTGGCGACCCCCATGACATTATAATGCGGCATCACCTGTTCGGCCCCGTAATAGGTCAGCGTAAGAATTGATCCGCCATCCGGCATCATCTTGATTGCGCGCTGGGTCATCGCAGTGAAGGTGTAGACCGACACATCCATCGTCATGCGGAAATTTTCAGCCGAGGTGTCAACGTAACGCCCGCGTAATTCGGATTTGTCTGAAAAACCAATGGCATGGACGACAAAGTCCAATGTGCCCCACTGTTCTTCCAATGAGGCAAACATCGCGTCCAGCGACGCCGCATCCGACGCATCGCAATCAAACAACACCGTGGTGCCCAACGAGGCCGCCAATGGCTCCACCCGTTTTTTGAACGCGTCCCCCATATAAGAGAACGCCAGTTCCGCACCGGCATCTGCACAAGCCTTGGCAATGCCCCATGCGATTGACTTGTCATTGGCTAACCCCATGATCAGCCCGCGTTTTCCCTGTAGCAATCCTGTTGACATTCTGCGCCCCCCGCCATTTTATTATATGAACCCAACCTTTAGGCGATTGCGTGTATAGCATCAAGTCTGGGGATCGGTCTAAACCTAACGTTAGGGATAGGTTGCGTTGCCTAGAAGCAGAGCATATGCCAATCAACGTGATTGAATGGACATTATGACGAAGCGAACCGGCATGACGAAGCAAACTGGCATATTTTCGGGCGACGACCCCTTCAAACTTGCGCGGCACTGGCTGGGCGAGGCTGAATCGGTCGAGGTGAATGATCCGAATGCCATTGCGTTGGCGACGGTCGACGCCGATGGCATGCCGAATGTGCGTATGGTGCTGTTAAATGAGATCGAACCTGAAGGGTTTGTTTTCTACACCAACTTTGAAAGTGCCAAGGCCGATGAAATCGGTGTTGGTGGCAAAGCGGCTTTTGTGATGCACTGGAAATCCTTGCGCCGCCAGATCAGGGTGCGCGGGACGGTCGAGAAGGTTGACGGGGCGCAAGCGGATGCCTATTTTGCCTCTCGGTCCTTACAAAGCCGTCTAGGGGCGTGGGCGTCAAAGCAATCGCGCCCGCTGAAATCACGAACAGCACTGGTGGCCGAAGTTGCCAAGGTCACGGCCAGACAGGGCACAAACCCGTCGCGGCCCGACTTTTGGGGGGGATACAGGATAACCCCCGTTGAAATAGAATTCTGGGCTGACGGGGCATTCCGGTTACATGACCGGTTCCGTTGGAGCAGAAAAACAACAACTGACAGCTGGAGAATCCAGCGTCTAAACCCTTAATACCAAAGCCGCGGCTTTCGGTTCTCGTGCAAGTTGCTTTTTTTAGCTTGCAAGGATGAGCAAATAGCCGCAACACAGTTGACGTAAAGGTAAAGCAGGCCATTTTGGATTATATAGGACAATACGACCAAAGAGCGTAGCAAAATGAACGACGAAAACGAAAACGAACAAACCGTCATAACGGGCCATGTAAAATGGTTTGACCCGTCCAAGGGGTTTGGATTTGTGGTGGCCGATAATGGCGGCCCCGATATTTTACTGCACGCAAATGTGCTGCGCAATTTTGGTCAAAGCTCGGTTGCGGATCAGGTGCGCATTGAAATACTGGTGCAAGAGACTGATCGCGGCATCCAGACCACCGAAATTCTAAGCATTGAACCCGCCACTGGGGCTGAAGGGCAGGACGATGGCGGTTTCGAGCTGATTGATGATCTGGACGCAGGTGATCTGGAACCAGCGCGGGTAAAATGGTTCGACAAGGCCAAGGGATTCGGTTTTGCCAACGTGTTTGGCTCCAATGCCGATGTGTTTATCCATGTCGAGGTGCTGCGCCGCTCGGGCCTGGCCGATTTACAGCCGGGCGAAGCGATCTGTATTCGTGTTAGCGAGGGGGAGCGCGGCAGCATGGCCACGCATGTCTTGCCGTGGGATGCTTCATTCGAGGATGATTAAATGAGGTTACGGTTTATATCTGGTGTCTTGGCGCTCGTGCTGGGGGCAGGGGGCGCGCATGCCGCGCAATGCACCCAAACCGGTGTTGATCTGCGCGGCGACTGGGGGCAGGCACATTTCAATGTCGAAATTGCGGATGACGTGCAGGAACAAGCCAAGGGGCTGATGTTCCGTGAAAGCCTGCCAGCCAGTGCTGGGATGTTGTTTATTTACGAAACACCCCGTCGTGCGCGGTTCTGGATGAAAAACACCCTGATCCCGCTGGATATGATTTTTCTGGATTCCGAAGGCCGTGTTCTGCGGATTGCCGAAAATGCGATACCGCTGGATGAAACCCCGATTGATGGTGGCGAAGGCGTTTTGATGATTCTTGAAATCAATGGCGGCATGGCGCGCGGGCTGGGCATTACTGTCGGAAGCGAGTTGCGCCACCCCGCATTTGATTCGTCGATTGCCGTCTGGCCCTGCGAACCTAAGTAGTTTTTTCACAAGAGTCGGAAAACAGGGCATTCTAGGGGTTTCCATTGCTCGTCAGCCTATATAAAGAGGCGTCAGTTCGGGGCGTAGCGCAGCCTGGTAGCGCGACGGTTTTGGGTACCGTAGGTCGCAAGTTCGAATCTTGCCGTCCCGACCATCTACCTTCCCAAAATATTTTCTGATCCTTTCGGTTGCTTGTGAATTCGCAAACCAAACAGATGCGACTCAGCATGTGATGCGGTGTTGCCACCTCATGTTAAATCTGAGCAATTTTTGGCAAGTGAGCCGAGACAAACAATAAATTTTGATTGTGATATCGGGACGGCAGATTGGCAGCGGTCCTGATGCCATGCAATGTGAATCATTTGCGCCGCCCTTCGCACAGATTGCATTTGTCCGGTCAACGAAAAAAACGCTAAAAAAGTAAAATATAAAAGTTGACGCAGTAGGGGTAACTACGACACATTGTGGAAGCTGGTCAACGAGACCACTAGATTTAGTAGTGGCGGGTCGAAAAGGGACATAACGGTTTTCTAGCCATCACTTGTATGTGGCAAAATAATGGGTGTGTATTACCCATTGGCGAAGACACTTTTTTGCCCATTGGTCAGCACGAGTCTGGCGTAAAAGCCCCGTTTTGAGGGTTAACGCCGCTAAATTGTGACGCGCCGAAAATGGCGCATACGGGGCAGACAAAAAAATGAAAATAGAGCGCAAGTTCACCAAATCCGGTCAGGACGCATATTCTGATCTCGAATTCACCACGACATCTTCTGAAATCCGCAACCCTGACGGCACGATCGTTTTCCGTCTGGACGAATGCGTTGTGCCAGCAGCCTGGAGCCAAGTTGCCTCGGATGTGATTGCGCAGAAGTATTTCCGCAAGGCAGGCGTGCCAGCATGCCTGAAGAAGGTCAAAGAAAAGGGTGTGCCGGAATTTTTGTGGCGCTCGGTTCCCGATGAGGCCGCATTGGCGAAATTGCCCGAGCAAGACCGCGTCGGCGGCGAGCATTCCGCCAAGCAGGTTTTTGACCGTCTGGCAGGCACATGGGCATACTGGGGCTGGAAGGGTGGCTATTTCACCAAAGAATCCGATGCCCGCGCCTATTACGATGAAATGCGCCACATGTTGGCATCCCAACGCGCGGCACCCAACAGCCCGCAGTGGTTTAACACCGGCATTCACTGGGCATATGGCATTGATGGCCCCGCACAGGGCCACCACTATGTCGATTACAAGACCGGCAAGCTGACCAAATCCAAATCCTCTTACGAGCACCCACAGCCCCACGCCTGTTTCATCCAGTCGGTGGCGGATGATCTGGTGGGCGAGGGCGGCATCATGGACCTTTGGGTACGCGAGGCGCGTCTGTTCAAATACGGTTCCGGCACTGGCACGAACTTCTCCTCCCTGCGTGCTGCCGGTGAATCCCTGTCAGGTGGCGGCAATTCGTCGGGCCTGATGGGGTTCTTGCGCATTGGTGATCGGGCGGCTGGCGCGATCAAATCGGGCGGCACTACACGGCGCGCCGCCAAGATGGTGATTTGTGATGCGGACCACCCTGATGTTGAGCAGTTCATCAACTGGAAAGTTATCGAGGAGCAAAAGGTTGCGTCCATCGTTGCTGGCTCAAAAATCCACGAAAAATGCCTGAACGAGATTTTTGCAGCAATCAAAGCCTGGGATGGCAGCCTTGATGACGCGATTGATCCAAAGGTGAACGAAACGCTGAAAGCGGCGGTCCGGACCTCGAAAAAAATGGCGATTCCGCAGACTTACGTTAAACGTGTGCTGGATTATGCCAAGCAGGGCTATTCCAGCATCGAATTCCCGACCTACGATACGGATTGGGATTCTGAGGCATATAGCTCGGTTTCCGGTCAAAATTCTAACAACTCGATCCGCGTGACCGATGCGTTCCTTCAAGCTGTCAAGGATGACGCTGACTGGGATCTGATCAACCGCACCGATGGCAAAGTTGCCAAAACCATCAAGGCCCGCGATCTGTGGGAACAAGTCGGCCACGCCGCATGGTCCTGTGCCGATCCGGGCATCCAGTATCACGATACGGTTAACGCGTGGCACACATGCCCCGAAGATGGCGCCATTCGTGGCTCTAACCCGTGTTCGGAATATATGTTCCTTGATGATACAGCCTGTAATCTTGCCTCGATGAACCTGCTGACCTTCCTGAAGGATGGCGAGTTTCAAGCCGAGGATTACATCCACGCCACCCGCCTGTGGACAGTGACGCTGGAAATTTCGGTGACGATGGCGCAGTTCCCGTCCAAAGAAATCGCACAATTGTCCTATGATTTTCGCACCTTGGGGCTGGGATACGCCAATATCGGCGGTTTGCTGATGAACATGGGCTTCTCCTATGACTCTGATGAGGGGCGCGCGTTATGCGCTGCCCTGACTGCGATTTTGACAGGTGTTTCTTACGCGACATCCGCTGAAATGGCGGGTGAGCTGGGCACGTTTGATGGCTACGCACGCAACGCCGACCACATGCTGCGGGTGATCCGCAACCACCGCAATGCGGCCTATGGAAAATCCGATGGATACGAGGCGCTGGACGTTAATCCGGTTCCGTTGGATCACGCCAATTGCCCTGATCAAAATCTGGTCGCACTGGCCAAAACCGCGTGGGACGAGGCATTGGCCTTGGGCAAAAAGCACGGCTACCGTAACGCGCAAGTGTCGGTGATTGCCCCGACCGGCACCATTGGACTGGTGATGGATTGCGACACCACAGGGATCGAGCCAGATTTCGCGCTGGTAAAGTTCAAGAAACTGGCCGGTGGCGGGTATTTCAAGATCATCAACCGGTCGGTTCCCGCCGCACTGGAAAAGCAGGGCTATGGGTCGGCGCAGATCGAGGAAATCGTTTCCTACGCTGTGGGCCACGGCACCATCGGCAACGCGCCGGGGATCAACCACACCTCGCTGATCGGGCATGGATTTGGTCAGGCCGAACTGGACAAGATCGAGGCAGCATTGCCATCGGCCTTTGATATCCGGTTCGTGTTCAACCAGTGGACGCTGGGCGAAGATTTCTGCGCTAAGACGCTGGGTATCCCTGTGGAAAAGATGAACGATCCGTCGTTTGATCTGTTGCGTCACCTTGGCTATTCCCGCGCTGATATTAACGCGGCCAATGACCACGTTTGTGGCACCATGACGCTGGAGGGTGCGCCGCATCTGGATGAAAAACACTACGGTATCTTTGATTGTGCCAACGCTTGCGGCAAAAAAGGTAAGCGTTATCTGTCGGTTGACAGCCACATCTATATGATGGCCGCAGCACAGTCGTTTATCTCGGGGGCGATTAGTAAAACCATCAACATGGCCAACGACGCCACCATCGAGGATTGCCAAAAAGCGTACGAGCTAAGCTGGTCCTTAGGTGTGAAGGCCAATGCGCTCTATCGGGACGGCTCGAAACTGAGCCAACCATTGGCCGCGGCCTTGGTTGAAGATGATGACGAGGCTGAAGAAATCCTCGCCACAGGCAGCCAGCAGGAAAAAGCGGCTGTTCTGGCCGAAAAGATCATCGAAAAAGTGGTGATCAAGGAAGTTCACAAAAGCCATCGTGAAAAACTTCCCGGCCGGCGCAAGGGCTATACCCAAAAGGCCAATGTCGGTGGGCACAAAGTATATTTGCGCACCGGTGAATATGAACACGGTGAGTTGGGCGAAATTTTCATCGACATGCACAA
>NZ_JBSMEZ010000009.1:0-21431 GCF_056498605.1 Profundibacter sp. | reverse complement strand
AAGAAGTCTTCGGATGGAAATCAAAAAGCGAAAGTTTGTGGGAAACGGCAAGTGAATATGGGTTCTTCGGAACAAATATGAACAGGCAGTTTATCGCGGGTGAGCGGGTCATGGAAGGTTTTCGGACTGGAAATGGCAGCAAAGGTTCTTCGGAGCTGGAGCATTGAGGAGAGAAGCCCTTCGGGGTGGACCAATTCAGGAAGACGTCAGGATGTGTCGCAAGGCACGATGTGCAGACCGCGTCTGAGCACCTGGCGTCTTTTCCTGTATTTACACCCCAGCCAAAATAAACCTATCAAAATGAAACGAGGCCCGGTTGCCTAAGCATCCGAGCCCCGCCATCGTCAGAATTGCATTTTTCCGCGTCTATGCACCTGTGCGTATGACGATACACGGTGTTGTGGCCAAGATCAACTATATCTTGTGGTTGCACGGCATAAATCCGCAATCACCATGGTGTGATACTACTGAAGTGTTATTTCACCGCAGTTGGTGCGGCGGTCCACACCGCGCGGCAATCCGCCTCTATCCGCAGCCCCAATAAACCTGATAGAAAGCGTCAAAGATTCCTTAACATGGACGCATACACATGGCTGACGCAGCACAAATCGCCCCCGAAACCGGCAACTGTTTGGTGAACTACCCGATCACCTTTTACGCCATCACAATGGGTCTGTTCGGCCTGACACTGGCCCTGCACGCCGCCAGCCGAGTATTGGAGTGGGTCGTGCCGTTTGGCAATATCATGTTGTGGGTATCCCTCGCCGTATTTGCGATAATAACAATCGGTTACGTTGCAAAAATGCTGGTCCACCCTGCCGCGTTTCTGGCCGAATGGAACCACCCGATACGTGCCACGTTTTTCCCCGCTGTCTCGATTTCATTGTTGTTGATGGCGGTCTGTTTCCTGCCCGAAAATGCAGGCATCGCCAATATGTTGTGGATTGCCGGTGCCATCCTACAGGGGTTTCTGACCCTCGCCATAATTGGCCGGTGGATCGGTCATAAACCGTTTGAATACAGCCACATAAACCCTGCGTGGTTCATCCCTGCTGTTGGTAATGTTGTCGCACCGATCGGCGGTGCCCAGCTAGGGTATTATGAACTGTCATGGCTGTTCTTTTCCGGTGGATTGTTGTTTTGGATCATACTTTTAACCCTTGTGATGAACCGCCTGATTTTCCACACGCCACTGCCCGGAAAACTGCTGCCGACCCTTGTGATTATGATTGCGCCACCCGCCGTTGGATTCATCGCATATTTGAACCTGACCGGAGGTGTGGACACCTTTGCGCGCATCCTTTTGAACCTTGGATATGTGTTTGCCTTGATCGTTCTGACGCAAATACCACGCATCGTAAAACTGCCGTTCGCCATGTCGTTCTGGGCGCTATCGTTCCCTATCGCATCCTTGACCACTGCATCGTTTCGCTATGGGGCGCTGGCAAAATCGCAAGCGCATGAAATCATTGGTGTGATCCTGTTTGCCGTGCTTGTTGCGGTGATTGCTGTTTTGGCCTTTCGCACTTTGCTCGCTATCACGCGCGGCTAGGTTTGCCAGCCGGAATAGATGATTTAGATCAAAGACACGCATTGCAGAATTCGCATATAAACCCTCAAAGATAATAAAATCCTTTGGAGGATATCCCAATGCTACGCATGACACTTTTGATGTATTCGATACTATCAGCAACTTTGGCAGGTATCGCAATCATTATTGTATTGGTTGCGGGTTACGACACAAAGATGCCGATTATATATGCTGCGGCTGCCGGATTTGTCGTGGCGATCCCTGCATCTTGGATATTGGCCAAGAAGCTGCTAACGCTTCGGTAAATAATCTTTCGGCATGATAAAAAGCTTGTATTTCTCTGTGATATCAGGGAGGTCGGGGCTTGTTTTGTTTAAGGATACTCCATGCCAAACCCGACCGGTTATTCCCGCCTGCAAATCCGTCTGCACTGGATTATTACGATCCTGATTGTAGCGCAGTTTGTTTTCAATGAGTCGATTGTCGGGGCGTGGGATATGTTCACCAAGACAGGAACGACCGAATTTTCACCGTTGGTGGCGGGTCACGTCTTCGGGGGTATTGCTATTTTGCTGCTGGTTCTGTGGCGCCTGGCCGTTCGGTTCAAACGTGGCGCACCACTGCCACCTGAATCCGAACATCCCCTACTAAAAATAGCGGCGCATCTGTCCCATTGGCTGCTTTACGCGCTGATGATCCTGATGCCTGTATCAGGCGTGTTGGCATGGTTCGGCGGGATCGAGCAAGCGGCGACCAACCATTTTTACATGAAATTTGCTATGCTGGGCCTTGTGGCATTGCATGTTGCGGCGGCGTTGTTTCACCAGTTTGTTCTAAAGACAAACCTGATTCAGCGGATGAAAACACCCGTAGCTTAAGTCGCCAGAAACGCCTGCACGGTCGCCGCGAATTCACGTGGTTTTTCCGCGTGGAGCCAGTGTCCCACGTCGGGGATGCGGGCAAAACGGGCCTTTGGGAACAGGGCTTTGATGCCGACGTGATGTTCGGACAGCACGTAATCCGAGGCACCACCGGAAAGGAATAATGTAGGTCCGTCAAAGGTGCCGTTCAGATCAGGAAAGCCCATGATATCTGGCATCCCAGCCTCTAGCACATCCAGATTCAGCCGCCAGCGCTTTGCCTTAACATCAAGGGATTGCAACAGGAAGGCGCGCACACCGGCGTCTTCAATATCGGGTGCCATCAACCTGTCCGCATCCGAGCGTTTTTCGACGCGGGACAAATCCAGATTGCGCATCACGTCGATAAAACCGATTTGTGTGTGGGTATAGCTGACCGGTGCAATGTCGGCGACGATCAGGCGGCGCACAAGGGGCGGGTGCAGTAAAGCCAGCACCATCGCGGCTTTGCCCCCCATTGAATGCCCGATTACATCGGCATGGCCGCCATTGGCCGCAATCACCTCGGCCAGATCGGATGCCATATCGGCATAGCTGTGACTGTCAAACCAGTCGCTCTCGCCATGATTGCGCATATCAACGGATAGAACTTGGCGCACATCCGACATCCGTTTGGCAATCGCACCCCAGTTGCGGGCCGACCCATATAGCCCGTGCGCAATGAGCAAAGGCGGATGATCTGTCGGAGTGCCTGTCAAAACTGTGTTTATCATGCGACTCGTTCTAACCAAGCGGCCCACCATGCGCCAGAGGTGTTGAGTGTGCGCAGGCGCATTGCTAGCGTGTCGAAATTAAGGGTGGGATGTATTTTGACAAATCTGGTTCAGGAAAAGGCCGCGGAGGTGGCCGATCTTATGAAAGAGCGGCTGAATGTTCGCGGTAAGGATCTGGCCTCAAAGCTGCGCCATACCGGACGGATGATGCCAAAGCGGATCAAGCGCGAGGCGCGGTTTTTGGCGGATGCTTCTGCCTTGGCTAAAAACCCCAAGTTAAGCAGGATGATTGATCCTATGCGGGTCAAGGCAGCGCATCAGGCCTGTGTCGGGTTTCTGGAAACTGTCGATGTTGCGGACCGGCGTAAGGGGGTTTTGCTGGGCATATTAGGCAGTGTGACGCTGGCGTTTGTTGTGGTGGCGGTGCTCGTTATTACGGTGCTGGTCTGGCGCGGGTATATATAAGCGGCTTTTCATGTCACCTGCATTGAGGTAGTTCTTGAACGTGGTTCAAGAAAAGGGATATCTCGTGGCCGGAAAAGTTAAGGAACGTCAGGCGAAATTGCGCGAGCGACTGGTTGATGCGGGGCAAGCGCAGGTGATTGCGGGCGGGCTGGCGTCGATGAAAGCGCGGGATTTGGCACAAGAGGCGGGGTGTTCGCTGGGCGCTATCTATAATGTGTTCGATGATCTGGCGGCGCTTGCGATGGCGATAAATGCGCGCACGTTTCAGCGGATGGGGCAGGTTGTCGCAGCCTCGCAAGAGGGGACAGCAGACCTGCCACCGAATGAACGGCTGGTGCGGATGTCCAATGCCTATCTGCATTTTGCCGCCGACAATGCCAACCTGTGGCGGGCGCTGTTTGATATCGAAATGTCGACCGACAGCCGTGTGCCCGCGTGGTATCTAGAGGAGTTGGGGCGTTTGTTCAGCTTTATCGCAGCGCCGTTGGCTGATATATTCCCCGAGAAAAACGAGGTCGAGCTGGACCTGATGACGCGTGCGCTGTTTTCGTCGGTGCACGGGATTGTTCTGCTTGGGTTGGAAAAGCGCATCTCGGCGGTGCCAATTCCACAGGTGGAAGAAATGATCCGGCAGATACTTTTCCAAATTGGAAACAAATAGTTTCTGAACGGCGTTCATTTTTATACTTGAACACCGTTCCGCAATCTCCATATCTCCATTCATGAACAATGTTCACGTAAGGAGAGCGAGATGTTTGGAACACTGAAAACGATAATCACCGGCGCCAATGCCCGGGCCGAAGAAAAGGTTCGCGATACCTATTCGATCGAATTGATCGAGCAGAAAATCCGCGAGGCGCAGGCAGGATTGCAGGCTGCCAAAGCAACACTCGCCAGCCTGATCCAGCGCAACCGCGCCGAGGGCCGCCAAATCGAGGCGCTGGAGAAAAGGGTCAGGGATATGACCAACCGCGCCAAGGATGCATTGAAAGGTGGGCGCGAGGATATGGCGACTGAAGCTGCACAAGCGATTGCCGAAATGGAGAACGAACTGACCTTGCGCCGCGATACGGCATCACGGCTAGACACACGCATCCTGCGCCTGCGCCAGTCGGTCGAGGCAACAAACCGGCGGATCATTGATTTGAGGCAGGGTGCGATAGCGGTCAAGGCCGTGCGTCAGGAGCAGAACATCCAGAAACGATTGAATACCACGCTGGCAGGGCAAAGCCCGATTGGCGAAGCAGAAGAACTGATTGAACGGGTGCTGTCACGCGATGATCCGTTCGAGCAGAGCGAAATCCTGAAGGAAATTGATCAGGGTCTAAGCCGTGAAGATATCGGCGACCGTTTGGCAAATGCCGGTTTTGGCCCTGCAACCAAAGTGACGGCGGATGATGTTCTGAAGCGTCTGTCGAAAACCAAATAATCCAACCTGAAAATAAGGAATAAACCCATGTTGAACCACGTAACCACAGATAACAAACTGATCATCCTTTTGAATGCGGCAGGCGTGATTGCCGCCTATGCGCTGCTGATCATCTCGCTTTATAAATCCGTTGATGTGCCGCTGGCGACCAAGGGTTTTTGGGGCATCGGGGTGCTAATGCTGACGATCAGCTTGGTGAATTTCGTGAAATACTTGTTTGATGCGCGGATGAATAATAACCGGATCAGGCAGTTGGAAGATGCCAAAAACGAGAAACTTCTGGAAGAATTTGTTGGTGAAGTAAAAGAGGACTAGTACTTTTCCAGTCAGTTGAGGCTCCGGAGTTAATCCGGAGCCTTTTTTGTTTTTGGTCCTAACGCCTCGCGGTAGACCAGCGTCACAGTGGCAAAGCTGACATAGAGCAACAGATACCATGATCCGAGTTTGGCAAAGCTGACCCAATGAAATTCAGCCGACTGCCCCGCGTAAACCCATGTGCCGGTATTGGTGCCGATGTTTTCGGCGAGCCACAGGAAGAAGCTGCTAAGGATCGCGGCGAGCGGTAGGGGCATCCAGTAGGTGTTTGTGCCAATGGCGAACTGGATGCGGGTGCGGGCATAGAGGATCAATGTGGCGGCGAACAGCACCAGCCGGATGTCGGGCAGGAAGTGGTGCGCAAAGAAATTGACGTAGATGGCGTAGGCCAGCAGAACGGTCATCCAGAATGGCGGGTAGGGAGTGAAACGCATATTGAAAATGCGGATCACCCGCGCCATGTATGACCCAACCGAGGCATACATGAACCCTGAAAACAGCGGCACGCCCATCAGTTTTATCAGGCCGGTTTCGGGATAGGCCCAAGAGCCTGCCTGCACTTTGAAAACTTCCATCGCGGTGCCGATGATGTGGAACAGCAAGATCACGCGAGCCTCACGCCAGCTTTCGAGTTTTAGGGCAAGGAAGGTGATTTGCAGGGTCAGGGCATAAAGAAACAGCCCGTCATAGCGGGCCAGCGCCCAGCCGTCTTGCCAGATGGCTTTGGAAGCAATAATGCCGATCAGCATCAGGCCACCAAACAGGCTGGCCCAACCCTGTTTCAGGATAAACATCACCAGCTCGGCGGCCCAGTGGGGCAGGCGGGCGCGCATCCCGTCACCAAGGCGGCGTTCAAGGGCGCGGGTTTTGTGGTTTGTCGTCTTCATTCGGGCAGAAAACAAAACCGCAGCCACTTTGTCCAGCGGCGGCGTATAATCATTTAACCAGCGTGGCTTACAGGTTTGGATACATCGGGAAACCGGCGCACAGCGCTTCAACTTTGGCTTTCACCGCGGCTTCCACGTTCGCGTTGCCCTCTTCACCATTGGCGGCTAGCCCGTCGACCACTTCGACGATCCAGTCCGCAATTTGGCGGAACTCGGCCTCGCCAAATCCACGGGTGGTGCCCGCAGGGGTGCCCAGACGGATGCCCGAAGTGACAAACGGTTTTTCAGGATCGAACGGAATGCCGTTTTTGTTGGTGGTAATGTGGGCGCGACCCAGCGCCTTTTCGGTGGCGTTGCCTTTCACACCCTTGGGGCGCAGGTCGACCAGCATGACGTGGGTGTCGGTGCCGCCAGTGACGATGTCCAACCCGCCCTTGATCAACTGATCTGCCAGCGCGACCGCATTGGCGCGAACGGCCTTTTGGTAGGTTTTGAACTCGGGGCGCAGTGCTTCGCCAAAGGCCACGGCCTTGGCTGCAATTACATGCATCAACGGGCCGCCCTGAATGCCGGGGAAGATGGCTGAATTGACCTTTTTGGCGATATCCGCGTCGTTGGTCAGGATCATGCCGCCGCGCGGGCCGCGCAGGGTTTTATGCGTGGTAGTGGTGGCGATATGGGCATGTGGAAAGGGCGAAGGATGTTCGCCCGCCGCAACCAGTCCTGCGAAATGCGCCATGTCCACCATCAGATAGGCACCAACCATATCGGCGATTTCGCGGAAACGGGCGAAATCAATCTGGCGCGGGATGGCAGAGCCGCCGGCGATGATCAGTTTTGGTTGATGTTCCTTGGCAAGCGCTTCGACCTGATTGTAATCAATCAAGTTGTCATCGCGTTTCACACCGTATTGCACAGCATTAAACCATTTGCCGGACTGGTTCGGGGCCGCACCGTGGGTCAGGTGGCCACCGGACGCCAAGTTCATGCCAAGGATGGTGTCACCGGGTTGGATCAACGCTTGAAACGTGCCTTGGTTGGCTTGGGAGCCAGAATTGGGCTGCACGTTGACAAACTCACAGCCGAACAGCTGCTTGGCGCGATCAATCGCCAGATTTTCGGCCACGTCAACATATTGGCAGCCACCGTAATAGCGACGGCCTGGATACCCTTCGGCGTATTTGTTGGTCATCACCGACCCTTGCGCTTCCATCACGGCGGCGGAAACGATGTTTTCCGAGGCGATCAGCTCGATCTCGTCGCGTTGGCGGCCCAATTCATTGGTGATGGATTTGAACAGTTCGGGGTCGCGGGATGATAGGGTTTCGGTAAAGAAACCAGCGTCTGTCGTAGTGCTCATTTAGGGGACTCCTTGGCGGATCAATGGAAATTCACGGCCTCTGTATCCGAGAATGGGGTCCATGATAAGCCTGTAAAACGACGCATGGATCGGAAATGGCGTCAAAGGCGAATGCAATCGGGGGCTTGCGTTTTTGGCAGGCGCGGGCAAAGTGGTTTTTCAAACAAAGGATGGCAAATGGCCAAGCGCCTAAAAATAGCATTTGTAGCAAGCAAGGTTGCCAGCGCCCAAGAAGCGCTGACGCAATTGCGCGCGCGATATGGGGCAGTGGATACTGACTCCGCGGATGTGATCGTGGCCTTGGGCGGTGATGGTTTCATGTTGCAAACGTTGCACGAGATGCAGCATTTATCGGTGCCGGTATACGGGATGAACCGCGGCACTGTCGGGTTTTTGATGAACGCCTATAACGAGGACGCGCTGGATGTTCGATTGGCAACTGCGGAGGAAGAGGTGATCAACCCGCTATCGATGCAGGCCGAATGTCGCGATGGAACGATCCACAACGCATTGGCGATTAACGAGGTTTCGCTGCTGCGGGCCGGGCAACAGGCGGCAAAATTGCGCATTACGGTGGACGGCAAGCTGCGATTGGAAGAACTGGTTTGTGACGGGGCGATGATCAGCACGCCAGCCGGATCTACCGCTTATAACTATTCGGCGCATGGCCCAATTTTACCGATTGGATCGGATGTATTGGCCCTGACCGCCGTCGCTCCGTTTCGCCCGCGCCGTTGGCGTGGGGCATTATTGCCTAAATCTTCGGTGGTGCGGTTTGATGTGCTGGAGCCGGAAAAACGCCCTGTGATGGCAGGGGCCGACAGCCAGCCGGTGCGCGATGTGGTGTCGGTGAAAATTCGCAGTGAACCGTCTGTGTCGCACCGCATATTGTTTGATCCGGGGCACGGTCTGGAGGAGCGGTTGATCCGCGAGCAATTTAGCTAGGGAATTAATGTTTTGCGGCGTTTTGGTGTGCAGGTTATATGTAGTTAACCGGTGCCAAAAATAGAACCACTATTCTGGAATAGTAGTTCTATTTCCGCGCAACATTTTGCCGTACCCATGTGGGGACGGCAGGAATAATCACCTGACTATTTCACACATTAAACCTGCGCATACCCCAAAGTTTCCAACGCAACCCCGAT
Organism: Profundibacter sp.; assembly: GCF_056498605.1. Lineage (NCBI taxonomy): Bacteria > Pseudomonadati > Pseudomonadota > Alphaproteobacteria > Rhodobacterales > Paracoccaceae > Profundibacter > Profundibacter sp. Next base: position 12,666 of record NZ_JBSMEZ010000009.1, on the reverse strand, counting down.
CTCGTCCAGAATGGACGGATCATCAATGGTTGCGGGCATTTTGTATGCCTCGCCATCGGCGATTTTAACCATCGTTGCGCGCAATATTTTACCCGAACGGGTTTTGGGCAGACTATCCACCACCACGGCTAGTTTGAACGCTGCCACCGGTCCGATCTTTTGGCGCACCAGCTTTACAACATCCTTGACGATGTCCGTGTGCGGGCGCCCGCAGCCTGCGTTCAGGCACAAAAACCCAAGAGGCAGTTGCCCCTTTAACGCGTCGGCCACGCCTATAACGGCACATTCCGCAATGTCGGGGTGGCTGGCCAAAACCTCCTCCATCGCGCCTGTCGACAACCGGTGGCCTGCAACATTGATCACATCATCAGTGCGGGCCATGATGTACAAATAGTCATCTTCATCTTTATACCCCGCATCGCCAGTTTCGTAATAGCCCGGAAAGGTGGTCAGATATGCGGAATGATACCGATCCTCGGCGTTCCACAGGTTGGGCAATGTGCCGGGTGGCAGCGGTAGTTTGATCGCAATCGCGCCCATTTCACCTGCGGGCACTTCGTGGCCGCCTTCATCCAGAATTTGCACGTCATAGCCGGGCATGGCGACCGAGGGCGAGCCGAGCTTCACCGGTAGGTGCTCGATCCCCATCGGGTTGGCCGCAATCGACCAGCCGGTTTCGGTTTGCCACCAGTGGTCAATCACCGGTACGCCCAGTTTATCCTGCGCCCATGTGATGGTATCGGGATCGGCGCGTTCGCCTGCCAGAAACAGGATTTCGAAATTGGACAGGTCGTAGTTTTTCAACAACGCCCCGTTCGGGTCTTCGCGTTTGATCGCCCTGAACGCGGTTGGCGCGGTGAACAGCGCCTTGACTTTGTATTCCTCAATGATGCGCCAAAATGTGCCAGCATCCGGGGTGCCGACGGGTTTGCCCTCGAACACAATCGAGGTCGCGCCATGGATGAGTTGCCCATAGGCGATATAGCTGTGGCCAACGACCCAGCCCACATCCGACGCTGCCCAGAACACGTCGCCCGCATCAATGTTGTAGATCGCTTTCATTGTCCAGTCCAGCGCCACCAAATGGCCCGCAGTATGGCGGATCACGCCTTTGGGCTGGCCTGTGGTGCCGGAGGTGTAGAGGATGTAGGATGGATGATTGCCCGCCACCGGCACACATTCGGCCGGGGTAACGCCGTATTGAAAGGCATGCCAGTCATAGTCACGCCCCTCGACCATCTGCGCAACCTCTTGTTCACGCTGGTAAATCACGCAGAAATCAGGTTTATGGCTGGCCAGGTCAATCGCGCCGTCCAGCAACGGTTTATAATGGATCACGCGGCTCGGTTCGACCCCGCAAGAGGCCGCGATGATGGCTTTGGGCTGCGCGTCATCAATCCGCACGGCCAACTCGTTGGCGGCAAATCCGCCGAACACCACCGAATGGATTGCACCCAATCGACCACAGGCCAGCATTGCTTCGATTGCCTCGGGGACCATCGGCATATAGATGATCACGCGGTCGCCTTTTTCAACGCCTTTGGCCCGCAATGCCCCCGCCAATGAGGCCACACGGACCTGCAATTCGGCGTAGCTGATCTTGTGTTTGGTGTCGGTGACAGGGCTGTCGTAAATCAGCGCGGTGCGCTCCCCGTGTCCAGCCTCGACGTGGCGATCAACGGCGTTATAGCAGGTGTTGACCTCGGCATCCGCGAACCATTCATAGATCGGCGCGTCCTCATCAAACAGCGCCTTGGAGGGAGGTTTGACCCAGCTGATACCTTCCGCCGCTTTCATCCAGAACGCCTCTGGGTCTGATTTCCAACTGTCGTAAACGCTTGCGTATGTCATGTTTGTCCTCCCAAGGATGGGAGTATATTAGACCTGTGGATTGCGCATGCAAAGCGGCTTTCGGCATATTTGCAAAGCTATGGACGCGAGTCCCTAGCGAAATGCAAATTTGCAAATTATCCGTAATGCGCCACAGGTGTCCCTGCCAGCGCCGACATGTTCAACAAGCCCCGCGCGGTGATCGACGGGGTGACGATATGGGCGCGGTTGCCCATGCCCATCAGGGTCGGGCCAACCTCGAGCCCCATGCCGCGCACTTTCAAGATGTTACGCACGCCGGATGCAGCATCGGTGTTGGCGAATATCAGAACGTTTGCGGCCCCTTCAAAGCGGGCCCCGGGGAAGATGCGGGCGCGCAGTTCGGCATCTAGGGCGGCGTCGATGTGCATTTCGCCCTCGTATTCGAAATCGCGTGGCTCGGCGTCCAGAATGGCCAAAGCGGCGCGCATCCGGTTGCCGGTGTCGCAATTCAGGTTGCCGAATTGCGAATAGGAACACAGCGCAATTTTCGGGTTCACCCCGAAGCGGTGCACATGGCGCGCTGCCGCAATCACGGACCCTGCGATCTGTTCCGGCGTGGGTTCGGGGTTTACGTGGGTGTCGGCGATAAACAGTGGCCCATCCTCGAGGATCATCAGCGACAGCGCCCCGATTGGTTTCAGATCAGGGGTGCCAAGGATCTGGTTCACATAGTTCAGATGCCACAGGTATTGGCCAAAAGTGCCACAAATCAAGCTGTCAGCGTCCCCCCGATGCACCATGATGGCGCCGATTGCGGTGGTGTTGGTGCGCATGATTGCTTTGGCCAGATCGGGGGTGATGCCGCGCCGTGCCATGATTTTCTGGTAGCTGCCCCAGTAATCGCGATAACGCGGGTCATCCTGCGGGTTGATCAGCTCAAAGTCATTGCCAGCTTCCATCTGCAATCCGGCCTCTTTGCAGCGCCATTCGATCACTTCGGGGCGGCCAATCAGGATTGGTTTATCGGTGGTTTCATCCAGCATGGCGCGGGCGGCACGCAGCACGCGCTCGTCTTCGCCTTCGGCAAAAACAATGCGGCGGGTGGCGGTGCGGGCGGCCTCGAACACGGGGCGCATGATCAGGGCGGATTTGAACACTGATGAGTCGAGTTTTTGTTTATAGGCGTCCAGATCGGTGATCGGGTTTTTGGCCACGCCGGTTTTTGTGGCGGCCTGCACCACGGCACTGGCAACCACCCCCATCAGGCGTGGATCGAACGGTTTGGGGATCAGATAATCAGCCCCGAACGTCATCTGTTCACCCTTGTAAGCGGCGGCGGCTTCGGCGGATGTAGTTTCACGGGCAAGGGCCGCGATGCCGCTAATACAGGCCAGTTGCATTTCGTCGTTGATCTCGGTTGCGCCGGCATCCAGTGCGCCGCGAAAGATGAAGGGGAAACACAGTACATTGTTGACTTGATTGGGAAAATCAGATCGCCCCGTGGCGATGATCGCGTCGGGTGCGACGCTGCGCACCTCGTCCGGCATGATTTCCGGTGTCGGATTGGCCAGTGCGAAAACGATTGGCTTATCGGCCATTTTGGCCACCATTTCCGGTTTCAAAACGCCAGGGCCGGACAGGCCTAGGAACAGATCAGCCCCATCAATCACCTGATCCAGTGTACGCAGATCGCTTGCTTGTGCATACTCGGCTTTTTGTGGTGTCATTTCCTCGGTTCGGCCCTCGTAAACCAACCCTTTGATATCGCAAAGCCAAACATTTTCGCGCTTCACCCCCAGTTTTAGCAGCATGTTCAAACAGGCAATGCCCGCCGCCCCACCGCCAGTTGAAACGATCTTGATGTCGGCAAAATCCTTGCCGGACACATGCAGCGCATTGGTGGCAGCCGCGCCAACCACGATGGCTGTGCCGTGTTGATCATCGTGAAATACAGGGATGTTCATCCGCTCGCGGCACAGCTTTTCCACGATAAAGCAATCCGGCGCTTTGATATCCTCCAGATTGATCGCGCCAAAAGTTGGCTCAAGCGCGCAAACGATGTCGGCTATCCGCTCTGGGTCCGCCTCGTTAAGCTCGATATCAAAACAATCTATATTGGCGAATTTTTTGAACAGTACCGCCTTGCCTTCCATCACCGGTTTTGACGCCAGCGCGCCGATATTGCCCAGCCCCAGCACGGCGGACCCGTTGGTGACTACGGCCACCAGATTGCCCTTTGCGGTATAGCGGTTCGCCGCCTCAGGATCGTCTTTGATCTCCAGACAGGCATCGGCCACGCCGGGCGAGTAGGCCAGCGCGAGGTCTTGACCGTTGGCCATTGGCTTGGTTGCACGGATTTCCAGTTTGCCGGGTTTCGGGTGCTCGTGATAGTCCAGCGCATCCTGTCTCAGGCGGTTTTTGTGCGAATCTGTCACGTAAAGAATCCTTCCAGCGGAAAACAAGTTTAATATTAAACTAGTTTTAGTTTCAGCAAAATACTACCCCTCAATAAGCCGCAAATGCGCTGCTTGCAAATTATCTTGTCCCCGCCCAATGTGCCTATATCCAAGGAGAGGGATCAAAATGACCGAAATCCGCGCAGAAATACGTCTGGCAACCAAAGAGTTGCGCGATGACATTCCGTTTTTCACCGGCACACTGAAAATGCGGCTGGATATGATCTATCCGGCAGATAATCCGCAAGTGGCGGTGTTTTCGGGGCACGGTCTGCGGGTTCGGGTGGAAAAGGGGGCTGCGGAAGCGCCCGCAACCCTGCGTATTCTAACCGATGATCCTGACGGGTTTGCCGATGGTCAGCGGAACCTGACGGCCCCAAATGGCACCCGCATTGAAATTGATGAGATGAACCCGCCGCTGGTGATGCCGCAAACCGATCATGCCTTTGTGGTGCGGCGTCTGGCGGATCAGGCCCCGTGGATCATTGGCCGCGCAGGTATGCAATACCGCGATCTGATTCCATCGCGGTTGGGTGGGTCGATCATCGCCAGCCACATCCGCATCCCCGATGGCGGGCCGGTGCCCGATATGGTGCATTTCCATAAGGTCGGGTTCCAATTGATCTTTTGCTATCGCGGCTGGGTCGATGTTTTATACGAGGATCAGGGTGAACAAATCCGCCTGCATGCAGGCGATTGTTTTATCCAGCCGCCAGAAATACGCCACCGTGTGATGTATGCCAGCGACAATATCGAGGTGATCGAGATTGGTGTGCCAGCCGAGCATGTGACCGAGATTGACCATGAAATGGAGTTGCCCAACGGGGTGATCGACCCAGATCGTGAGTGGGGCGGGCAGAAATTTGTGAACAACAAAGTGGCGGATGCCGTGTGGAAACCGTTCCGCATTGTGGGGTTCGAGAGTCGTGATACGACCATTTCCGAGAACACCAAAGGGGTGGCTGGCGTGCATGTGGTGCGCCCACAAAATGGCGCGGCGCCGTGGGTAAGTCATAACACTGATATCCTCTTCAGTTTTGTGATGGACGGCACGATGACATTAGAGGGCGAGGGCAAGGAACCCTACGATTTGGCCGCAGGCGATGCCTTTGTCATCCCGCCCGATATGAAGACGCGATATTCCAACCCGTCCGATGATCTGGAGGTTTTAGAGGTCAGTCTGCCCGGGATATTTGACACTGTGACAGAGTAGCCCTTGCATCCCGCCCCCGTCAGGCGCAAAATCTGACTGGTTAGTCAAAGGATGCCAGATGCCCCTTCTAAAAGCAGCCACAGCCGTGCGTAAAAATGCCTATGCGCCCTATTCCAACTTCAAGGTCGGAGCGGCGATCCGTGCGGCCTCGGGTAAGGTTTACGTCGGCTGTAATGTCGAAAACGTGGCCTATCCCGAAGGCACTTGTGCCGAGGCGGGCGCGATTGCGGCGATGGTGGCAGCGGGCGAGGTGGAACTGGTCGAGGCGCTGGTGATTGCCGACAGCCCAATGCCGGTATCGCCCTGTGGCGGGTGCCGTCAAAAGCTGGCGGAATTCGGGGCGTCCGGTGTGGTGGTCACCATGACCACCGTGGCGGGAAACAGTGCCGAGATGACATTGGCGCAACTGTTGCCGGGGGCCTTTACCGCTGAACATATGGAAGGCGAATAGTGATGGACGCGCGATCTGTTCTGACCCATCTTCGGGATAAAAAAACCCTGACGCAGGATGAAATAACGTGGTTTGCCAACGGGTTGGCGACGGGTGCGGTTTCGGATGCGCAGGCGGGTGCCTTTGCGATGGGGGCGTTGCTGAACGGGTTGGCAGAGCCTGAAAAGGTGATGCTGACGCTGGCGATGCGTGACAGTGGTGATGTTTTGAAGTGGGATATGCCAGGCCCTGTGGTGGACAAACATTCAACCGGCGGGGTGGGCGATACGGTGTCGCTACCGCTGGCACCGGCGCTGGCCGCGTGTGGGGCTTATGTGCCGATGATTTCGGGGCGCGGGCTGGGACATACCGGTGGCACGCTGGACAAGTTGGAAGCGATTCCGGGGTATCAGACGGACGTCGGTATTGACCGGATGCGCGAGATTGTCGGCGATGTGGGCTGTGCGATTGTCAGTGCCTCGGGCCAGATTGCGCCCGCCGATAAGCGGTTATATGCGGTGCGCGATGTGACGGGGACGGTCGAAAGCATTGATTTGATCACCGCCTCGATCCTGTCGAAAAAACTGGCGGCGGGGCTGGAAAATCTGGTGCTGGACGTAAAGGTCGGCAGTGGTGCGTTTATGAAAACGATGGAGGATGCGCGCAGCTTGGCGCAGTCATTGGTCAGCACGGCGAACGGGGCGGGGTGCAACACAAGTGCGTTGATCACCGATATGAACCAGCCGTTGGCCTCAAGCTTGGGCAATGCGCTCGAGGTGATGGCGGCGGTGGAATTACTGACGGTTGGCCATGTCGAAAGCCCGATGGCGCAGGCCACTGTGGCGCTGGGTGGCGAGGCGTTGGCGCTGTCGGGGATCACAGCGGATCGCGCGGCAGGCGAGGCGATGATCGCGGCCACAATCATTGACGGACGTGCGGCGAAATTGTTCGGCGCGATGGTGGCTGCCCAAGGCGGGCCTGCGGATTTCGTTGACCGCTGGCGCGACCGTTTGCCAGCTGCCCCCGTGGTGCGTGACATCATGGCGGTGCAAAGCGGTCGGGTGTTGGAAATTGACGGCGAAGCCTTGGGGCTGGCGGTGGTGCATCTGGGTGGCGGACGTTTGGTGGATGGGGCCAAGATTGATCCGTCTGTCGGCCTGAGCCGTGTGGTGCGGTTGGGTGAGGCGGTGGATGAATACACCCCGCTGGCGATTGTGCATGCGGCCAATCCGGCGGCGGCAGATCGCGCAATCGTGGCGGTTCGCGCGGCGATTACGGTTGGTGCAGGCGAAGCAACGCCGCAACCGCTGGTTCATGAAAGGATCACATAATGGCGCGGGCATTTCTGGTGGTGATGGACAGCGTAGGCTGCGGCGGCGCGCAGGACGCGCACAAGTTTTTTAATGGCGATGTGCCCGATACCGGTGCCAACACGTTGGCCCATATCGCGCGGGAATGCGCGGCGGGTCGCGCCAATGAGGGGCGCGAGGGTGCGTTACATATGCCCAATCTGGATGCACTCGGGTTGGGGGCGGCGGTGCGGCTGGCCTCGGGCGAGGATGCGGCGGGGCTGGGGGCTGAACCAACGGGTCTTTGGGGGGCGATCAGCGAAGTTTCGATGGGCAAAGACACCCCGTCGGGTCACTGGGAATTGGCTGGTGTGCCGGTGCCGTGGGACTGGCATTATTTCACCGAATTAGAACAATCGTTTCCCAAGGATCTGGTGCGTGATGTTATGCGTCTGGCGGGCACCGAGGGTATTCTGGGCAACTGCCACGCGTCGGGCACAGCCATCATTGATGAGCTGGGTGCGGAGCATATGCGTAACGGGTGGCCTATTTGTTATACCTCGGCTGACAGCGTGTTCCAGATTGCCGCGCATGAGGAAACATTCGGGCTGGACCGGCTGTATGCACTGTGCGAGGCATTGGCCCCGATCCTGCATAAAATGAATGTGGGTCGCGTGATAGCACGCCCGTTTGTCGGCAATGAAAAACAAGGCTTCACCCGCACCACCAACCGCCACGATTATGCGATGGCCCCGCCCGCGCCAACCCTGTGCGACTGGGTGCATGATGCGGGGCGGCACGTCTATGCTATTGGCAAGATTGGCGATATATTCTCTCGCCAAGGGATCGACGAGGTGCGTAAAGGCGCTGACAAGGCACTGATGGGGCACTTGATGGATTTGGCGGACGAAGCGGTTGAGGGCTCTCTCACCTTCGCCAATTTTGTCGAATTCGACAGCCTGTTTGGACATCGCCGCGATGTGTCGGGCTATGCCCGTGCGCTGGAATGGTTCGACAGTTGCCTGCCCGAATTGCTGGGCAAAATGCGCGACGGTGATTTGATCCTGTTCACCGCAGACCACGGCAATGACCCGACATGGGTTGGCGGCGATCACACCCGCGAACGGGTGCCGGTGATCGGATACGGGCGTGGTCTAAAGGCGACTGGACTGAACGGGTTCGTCGATGTCGCGGCGAGCGTGGCGGAGCATCTGGGCGTGCTGTCACAGGGAACAGGGAAAAGCTTTTTATGAATTTGAATGACATGCCGAAGGTCGAGTTGCACTTGCATCTGGAGGGTGCCGCGCCGCCGGAACTTATCCGCCGTCTGGCGCAGGAAAAACATGTGGATGTGTCGGGTGTTTTTGATGAGGGCGGCAATTATTCCTATGACGGGTTCGTCGATTTTCTGCGGGTCTACGAGGGGGCGACCGAAGTTCTGAAAACGCCCGAGGATTATCACCGGTTGACATTGGCCGTGCTGGAACAATCCGCCGCCAACGGGGTGATCTATACCGAGGCGTTCCTGTCGCCGGATTTTTGCGGCGGACGGGACGTTGGCGCGTGGCGCGAATACCTGCATGCGATGCAAGAGGCGGCAGATATTGCGCAAGGACAGCACGGGATTATCATGCGCGGGATCGTCACGCCGATCCGGCATTTCGGACCAGAAAAGGCAAAGGAAACGACGCTGTGCGCTGTGGAAACTGCGGGCGACTGGATCGTCGGGTTGGGGATTGGCGGGGACGAAGGTGTGGGAAAACCTGCGGATTTTGCCTATGCATTTGATATGGCACGCGAGGCGGGGCTGCGCCTGACGGCACATGCGGGCGAATTTGGCGGGCCGCAATCAGTGCGTGATGCGGTGAATGACCTAAAGGTCGAGCGGATCGGCCACGGGGTGCGGGCAATCGAGGATGCGGGTCTGGTCGAAGAATTGGCCGCGCGCGGCATCGTGTTGGAGGTGTGCCCAGGATCGAATATTGCGCTTGGCTTATACTCTGACTGGGCGTCACACCCGATTGCGCGGTTACGGGATGCTGGAGTGAAAGTAACGATTTCCACCGATGATCCGCCGTTTTTCCATACCACCATGAACAATGAATATAACAACCTTGCGCAGGCTTTCGCTTGGGACAAAGATGTGTTCAAAGAGATAAACAAAACCGCTGCCAACGCCGCCTTTTGCGATGTGACCACACGCAGCGCGTTGCTAACCAAATTGGAGTAACCCATGAGCGAACATCTGACCGTCGTATCCCATCCATTGGTTTTGCATAAGCTGTCATTGATGCGCGAAAAGAGCACGTCAACAGCGGTGTTTCGTCAGTTGCTACGTGAAATCAGCCAGCTATTGGCCTATGAGGTGACGCGCGAACTGGACATGACCACCAAGCGGATCGAAACGCCGATTCAGGAAATGGATGCACCGGTTCTGGCAGGTAAAAAGCTGGCGCTGATCTCGATTTTGCGGGCTGGTAACGGGTTGCTGGATGGTGTGCATGATTTGATCCCTTCCGCTCGGGTCGGGTTTGTCGGCCTGTATCGGGACGAAGAAACCCTGCAACCGGTGCAGTATTATTTCAAGGTTCCAACGGAACTGAATGAACGTTTGGTGATTGCGGTTGACCCGATGCTGGCAACCGGGAATTCATCGGTTGCGGCGATTGATTTGCTGAAAGGGGCAGGGGCGACTAACATCCGGTTTCTGTGTTTATTGGCAGCCCCCGAAGGTATTGCCCGAATGAAAGAGGCCCACCCCGATGTGCCGATTGTGACGGCTGCTGTAGATGAAAAGCTGAACGAACTAGGATATATTGTTCCGGGGCTAGGGGATGCGGGTGACCGCATGTTTGGCACTAAATAAGCTAACAATAGCTTTACAAACTAGGGATTGTCTTGCATATTGCCACAATATCTTGTGGGGGCGCATATGCGTATATCAAAAGTATTCACGGCCGCAATGTTGGTGGCAACGCTTGGTTTCGGGGCGGTTAGTGCCAAATCATTGCGCGATGCAGGAATTCCGACCGAATTTCCACCAAGCAGTTTCAAGGGAAAACAGTATGTGGACAGCAAGGGCTGTGTTTTCATACGTGCTGGCTTTAGCGGAAATGTCACTTGGGTGCCGCGGGTATCGCGTAGCCGTCAGCAGATATGCGGGCAAAAGCCGACATTTGCCAAGGCACCTGTGCCAACCCCGCCAAAAGTGGCAGCTGTTGTGACGCCTACTCCTAAGCTGGCACCAAAACCAGCCCCGACACGGGTTGCTACGCCCAAACCAACACCTAAACCCGCACGGGTCGCGGTACCTACGCCAAAGCCTGCTCCGCAGCGGGTGGTGCGCGCACCTGTCGTGAAACCCACGCCACAACGCGTGGTCCGCGCTGCTCCGGTAGCAAAGCCGTCTTCGGCTCCCGAACCTACCAGTTTCTCACGTCCTGTTGAGCAAACCGTGCCCACACCTGCGCCAACAAAACCAAGACGTGTCGTGCGTCGGGTTGTGCAGCCGCCTGTTGTGGCTGCGCCAAAACCTGCGGTGAAACCGGTTAGCCAGCTGCCGACAAGACAGGCCGTGCGCCAAGCCGCCAGCGCCTGTCCAAATGCATCGACCATTAGTCAGGCCTATATCAATAGTGCTGGCAGATTGGCTGTTCGGTGTGGTCCGCAACAAAAAGAGCCGACTGGACGTGTGATTTCTGCGCAGACAACAACCGCTGCACCCCAACGCATCCCCCGTTCACAAACCCGCCGCGTGGCTGCGCCAAAGCCGACACGGTCCGTTGCTGTCGCGGCAGCCGCTGCATCAACACCAGCCCAACGGGTTGTGCGCATTGCAACCCCCACCAAGCCGCCAGCCGGATATAATACGGTCTGGACTGACGGACGCCTGAACCCGGACCGGGCAAGGGGCACTGCGCAGGGGCACGCACAAATGGAGATGGTTTGGACAAACACCGTTCCGCGCCGTTTGGTTGCTGTTTCTACCGGACAAGATGTGCGTCGCCGGATCGTTGTGCAAAGGGATCGTAAAGGTAGAACGACATTAGTGGCGGTATCGACAAAAACCGCCCCCTCCACCGCTACTGCACCTGCCTCGGCTGCGACGCACCGTTATGTGCAGGTTGGCGCCTATGGCAGTCCTGCAAATGCAAGCAAAGCCATCCGAAAGCTGAAATCAATGGGGCTGCCTGTGCGGGTCAGCAAAGTTCAAAGCAACGGTCGTGCGTTGCAAATCGTTTTGGCCGGACCGTTCAAGCGGCAGGCGAACCTGAAAGCAGCGCTTTCAGCCGCAAAACGTGCCGGATATCGGGATGCGATGCTACGCAGATAGCACACATCTAAAAATCACAGGGACAGTGATAATAACAAAGGCTCTGCAATGATTTGCAGGGCCTTTGTTATTCGCCGCAAATGCTTTGCAGGCTGATCCATTGCCCGTCCGTTAACAAAGGTATTGGTGCTGCATTGATAAAGGGGTCGGCCTCGATCAGGTCTATCGTGGTCTCGCCTGTGTGGTCTTCGCTATAGGCATAGGGGGATGACCGCAGGTTCGCGGCCTGAAACTTTGCCAGCAAATCCTGAGTGTTGATTTCCGCTGGCGGGCTGGTCAAAAGGTGCTCGGCGTAATTGGCCAGTGCTTTGTCCGATATGTCGCCCGTGGTCAGTAATGTGAATGTGGTGCGCAAACCGGCGGAGTGCAGCAATGGTTCCAACGGGTCTACATTCTCGCGGCGCAACTGTTCCGCCAGTATATACCCTGCTGCGACATCGGGTTCTTCATAGTCCTCGATCAAGGCGCGATTTAACAGGATAAACCCGCCGGGTAAATGGGCGGCCTTGGTCACACCGGATGGCAGGACCATCAGTTTAACCGGTTTGTTGTTTGACAGGCGTGTTCCCAGCGTATCCAGCGCGCGGGTGCCAAAAGGAGTGGTGCAGGCCTGACCTGAAACGCGTTTGATATTGGTCACCAGTGACTGGCCGATTTCCAACCGCTTGGCCGCTGGAATAACCGAAACAGTGTGTCGTATCATAGCGTTAGGTAGCCAGAATACAGCCAACGCCGCGGTTGCCGCCACGAAGCCGCCCAGTATCCACCAGCGAAGACGACCGGGGCGGGGGCGCATGCGTTCAATCTCGGCGCTGATTTTTTCGATCGCGCCAATCATGGTGTCGTCGCTGAGTTCGAGCGTTTCAACGGCATCGCTGTCGGGGCTGTAAATGGCAGGGCGTTCTTTTGGATTTAGGCGCTGGATTGCGGGCAGGGACCAATGGGCCAGCGGGTTGTCATTTTTGTCGGACAACACAATGCTGGCGTTGCCAAATGATACGATCACTTCGCGGCGCTGGGGTTCAACATCGGGGTTTTGTTCCTCTGGTGGGCCACGCCACAGGCCGGAGGATTCAAGCCGTTCGTATTCGGATAGTGCTGTCATCTGTTTGGTGGGCCTGCTCAATTGCCTC
>NZ_JBSMEZ010000008.1:0-18468 GCF_056498605.1 Profundibacter sp. | reverse complement strand
CAGAAATTTTTCCAGACTTTCCTACGATTGGAGAGATCAAAGGCCGCAAAAGTAGATTCTTCTTTGTTTGGCTAGATGGGCATCCATCTGAGCAAAAACCAATCGACATCGTGCTAGAAGTATTCTTTGTGTCGAATGGCCTAAATATCGGCCCCTCAACTTTTGTAACTCTCAAATCAGACTAAATTCTGATATCAGCTTCACATTTCCCCACCCCTAACCTTCAAATCAAACGCCGCCGCCATCAGCGCGCGGGTATAGTCGGTCTCGGGCGCGTCAAATATCTTGTCGCCATCGCCCATCTCAACCACATCGCCCTGCTTCATCACCATCACCTTGTGCGCCATCGCCCGCACCACGCGCAGATCGTGCGAAATGAACAGATAGGCCAGCCCGTGTTTGCGCTGCAATTCCCGCAGCAAATCGACGATCTGCACCTGCACCGTCATATCCAGCGCCGAGGTCGGCTCGTCCAGCACCAGCAATTTGGGCCGCAAGATCATCGCCCGCGCAATCGCAATCCGCTGGCGTTGGCCGCCGGAAAATTCATGCGGGTAGCGGTCCATCAAGGCGGGATCCAGCCCGACCTCGACCATAATCTCGGCCACCATCTCGCGCTCGTCACGACCCGGCTCCAACCCGTGCACGCTGAGGCCCTCGGCGATGATCTGTTCAATCGACATCCGTGGCGAAAGCGAGCCATAGGGGTCTTGAAACACGATCTGCATATCACGCCGCAAGGGCCGCATCTGGCGCGGTTTCCAGCCATCCACCGCTTGGCCCATAAACACAATCGGCCCCTCGGACGGGATCAGCCGCATGATCGCCAATGCCATCGTGGTTTTGCCTGACCCTGACTCGCCGACAATGCCCAATGTTTCGCCTTGGCGCACCGAAATCGTCGCCGCATTCACCGCTTTGACGTAGCCAACCGTGCGCCGCAACAGCCCTTTGTAGATCGGAAACCAGATGCGCAAATCATGGGTGCGCACCACTTCTTCGGCGCCATCCGGCACCGGTTCAGGCCGCCCCACAGTTTCGGCGTTCAGCAAAATCTTGGTATATTCATGCTGCGGATTATCAAAAATCTCGGCCGTTGCGCCGTCTTCGACAATCTCGCCACCTTTCATCACATAAACACGGTCAGCAATTTTGCGCACGATGCCCAGATCATGGGTGATGAACAGCAGGCTCATCTGCTCGGTTTTTTTCAGGTCGGCCAACAGCTCCAGTATCTGCGCCTGAATGGTCACATCCAGCGCCGTGGTCGGCTCGTCCGCGATCAACAAATCCGGCCTGTTGGCCAGCGCCATTGCGATCATCACCCGCTGGCGTTGACCGCCAGACAATTGATGCGGGTATGACCCCAGCCGCGTTTCAGCATCATGAATGCCAACCTTGCGCAGCAGCTCCAGTATCCGGTGCTGCGCCACCTCGCCTCGCAGCCCCTGATGCAGCGACAGGCTCTCGGCCAGTTGTTTTTCCAACGTGTGCAGCGGGTTCAGGCTGGTCATCGGTTCCTGAAAAATGAAACTAATATCGTTGCCGCGCACCCGTCGCAACTCGGCCTCGGACGCACCGATCATTTCGGCCCCTTCATAGGTGATGCTGCCGGTGACTTCGGCACTTTCCGGCAACAGCGCGACGGTGGACAGGGCCGTAACAGACTTGCCCGACCCTGACTCGCCAACAATCGCCACGGTTTCCCCGCGCCCGACCCGCAGCGATATATGTTTGACCGCACGGGTTTCCTTGCCGTCTTGGCGAAACGTCACCGACAGGTCTTTGATATCCAGAATATCGCTCATTCAAAGGTCTTTCTGGGATCAAATGCATCGCGCACGCCCTCGAATATAAACACCAGCAGCGACAGCAGAATGGCAAAGGTAAAGAACGCGGTGAAGGCCAGCCACGGGGCTTGCAGATTCTGCTTGGCTTGCAACGTCAATTCACCCAGTGACGGCAATGACGACGGCAGCCCAAAGCCCAGAAAGTCGAGCATCGCCAACGTGCCAATCGCGCCGGTGATGATGAACGGCAAAAACGTCAATGTGGCCACCATCGCATTGGGCAGCATATGGCGGAACATGATCACACGATCCGACACGCCCAGCGCTTTGGCCGCCCGCACATATTCGAAATTACGCGCCCGCAGGAATTCGGCGCGCACCACCCCGACCAGCGCTGTCCAGCCAAACAGCACGGTGATAAACACCAGCAACCAGAACCCGCGCCCCAGAATGGAGAACAGGATGATGATCACATAAATCGACGGGGTCGAGCCCCATATCTCCAACAACCGCTGAAACACCAGATCGACCCAGCCGCCGAAATACCCCTGTGCCGCCCCCGCAATGATGCCAATCACCGACCCGATGCTTGACACCAGCAAGGTGAAAAACACCGACAAACGGAACCCGTAAATTACCCGTGCCGCCACGTCGCGCTTGGTATCATCAGTGCCCAGCCAGTTGTGGGCGTCGGGGGCGGATGGGGCCGTGCCGGGGATGTCAACGATGGTCTGGAATGAATAGGGGATGATCGGCCAGAGCATCCAGCCCGCCGAAACAGCCTCGCCATCCACCTCGCCATCTGCGGCATCCTCGATCACCCCTTCAGGGTCGTCAAAACATATTTCCAACCCGCCACTTTTGATCAGGCATTTCACCTCGATATCGCGGTAGATCGCTTCGGTTTTGAAATCGCCGCCAAATTCCGTTTCAGGGTAGAAATTGAAAATCGGCATATAATATGCGCCGCGATAATTCACCACAATCGGTTTGTCATTGGCGATGAATTCGGCAAACAGCGACAGGGTAAACAGAACGCTGAACAGGATCAGCGACCAAAAGGCGCGGCCATTGCGCCGAAAATTGCGCCACCGACGCTGGTTCAGGGCAGAAAGTGCCATCAGCTTCCCCGCCCCTCGAAATCAATGCGAGGGTCGATAAACACGTACATCATATCCGACAGGATTCCGACCAGAAGCCCCAGCAAACCAAAGGCATAGAGCGTGCCGAACATCACTGGATAATCACGTACCACCACGGCCTCGAACCCCAATCGGCCCAATCCATCCAGCGAAAACAGGGTTTCGATAATCAGTGATCCGCCAAAGAACACCCCGACAAACAGCGCAGGGAAACTGGCAATCACAATCAGCATCGCGTTACGAAATACGTGGCCGTATAGCACGCTACGCTCGGCCAGCCCCTTGGCCTTGGCGGTGACCACATACTGCTTTTTGATTTCGTCCAGAAACGAGTTTTTGGTCAGCAGCGTCAGGGTGGCGAATGACGCGATGGTCGAGGCCAGTACCGGCAGAGTGATATGCCACAGATAATCCAGCACCTTGCCGATTATTGTAAGGTCGTCAAAATTGTTCGAGGTCAGACCACGCAGTGGAAATATCTTCCAGTATGATCCACCGGCAAACAGCACCAGCAACAGGATCGCAAACAAAAAGCCCGGGATCGCATAGGCGATAATAATCGCGCCCGAGGTCCATGTATCAAACCGGCTGCCGTCCTTGACCGCCTTGCGAATGCCCAGCGGGATCGAGATCATATAAGCAATTAACGTGCTCCACAGGCCCAGCGTAATTGACACCGGCATCTTTTCAATCACCAGATCAATCACCCCGACACTGCGAAAATAGCTTTCGCCAAAATCAAAGCGTAGGTAATCCCACATCATGTTCAGGAACCGTTCCAGCGGCGGTTTATCAAAGCCGAACTGTATCTCCAGTTCCTTGATGAATTCTGGCGGCAAGCCTCGCGCACCTTGATAGCGGTCATCGCCGCCGATGCTTTCGCCCCCACCGGCATCACCCCCACCGGCGATGGCCTCGAACGCATCGCCCTCGCCTTCCAGATTGGCCAATATCTGCTCGATCGGCCCACCAGGGACAAACTGGATCAGCGCGAAATTGATGATCATAATCCCGATCAGCGTCGGAATAATCAGCAACAATCGCCTTAGGATATATGCGCCCATTGGGTTTGCTCTGCCCTATATTATTTTAATGCGCCGCTGGCCTTCAGGGCCGCGGCTTTTTCAGCGTTATACCACCAGAAATCCAGATTGCCCAACGCATATGGCGGCAGCGGGTCAGGATGCTCGTACATATCGTAGTAGGCCACCGTATGCGCGTTCTTGGCCCATTGCGGGATCCAGAATTTTTCGGCCCGCAGAACGCGGTCCAGCGCCTTGACAGCCACGGTCAACTCGTCTTGCGTTTTAGCTTCCAGCACCACATCAATCAGCCTGTCCACAGCTTCGCTTTTCAAACCCATTTTGTTAAACGCCGAATCGTCCGCGCTTTCCGCTCCGAAATACTGGCGCAAACCAGTGCCGGGAATATAATCTGTCGGAAATTGGGTGGTTATAATGTCAAAATCATACTGCGGCGGGCGTTCGCGCAGCTGCATCTGGGCGTTGTCGATGCGGGTGTGCATTGCATCAACCCCCAGTTTTTTTAGGTTTTCTACAAACGGGTTGATCAGCCGATCGAAACTCTGGCTGTCGTTCAAAAATTCCACCCGCAATGTCTGGCCTTTGGCATTACGCCGCATCCCGTCATTGCCCACCGGCCAGCCCGCTTCGTCCAGCAGTGCCGATGCACGACGCAGCGCTTTGCGGTCCAGTTGGCGTTCTGACGATACAAGCGGCGTCACAGGGTCGCCGTCCAGAACACCCGCAGGCAGGATATCGGCCATTGGTTCCAGAATGGCCAACTCTGCAGCGCTCGGCTTGCCCATAGCCTCTAGGTAACTGCTGCCCCAAAACGAATTGATCCGGTCATACAGCCCATAGAACAGCGTCTTGTTTGACCATTCAAAATTGAACATCAACCCAATTGCCTCGCGTACCCGCGCATCTTGAAATTTCTCGCGCCTCAGGTTGAAGATAAACGACTGTCCTGTGGTTTTATTACCGTGCTCCAGCAGCGCTTTGACGACGGTTCCATCCAGAACCGCCGGAAAATCATATCCCGTCGCCCATATCTTGGACGAATTTTCGTTGCGGAAAGTGAATGTGCCGCCCTTGAATCCCTCGAACGCCGCCGTTGAATCACCGTAATATTCGATCCGGATAGTCTCGAAGTTATTGGTGCCTCTGGTGATCGGCAAATCCGCACCCCAATAATCAGGATTATAGCGATAAACCAGCGTTTTCCCCACATCCACACGGTCCAGAACATAGGCACCGGACCCTATCATCGGTTCCATAAAGCTATCCTCGAAATCCCGCCCCGTCACCTCGAAATCTTTTTTCGAGAATATCGGCAAGCCACCAACCGCCTCAATTATATCGCGCTTGGGGAAATCCTCTTTGAACACGAATTTCACCTGCCGTGGCGATAAAATCTCGGCACTTTCAACCATCTTGGCCAGTTGCACCCGAAAACTGCTTAGCCCCTTGGTTAGGAATGTCTCGTAGGAAAAAACAATGTCTTCGGCCAGCACGGGTGACCCATCCGAAAACTTAGCAATCTCGCGGATGTTGAAAATCACCCATGATCTGTCTTCGGGGTATTCGATGCTTTCGGCCAACAGCCCGTAGGATGCGCCAATTTCATCAGCGGTGCCGATCAGCAGGGATTCAAACGCACTGCTTGCCAACAGACCCGACCGACCTTTGATCGAATACGGGTTCATTGAATCAAACGATCCCGTCCACGACATCGACATTTCGCCGCCTTTGGGCGCGTCGGGGTTCACATAATCCAGATTGGTGAAATCGGACGGGTATTTCAGCTCGCCAAAGGTGGAAATCCCGTGCGCCTTGATGATATTTTCCTCGGCCCAAGCGGCCGAAACCATCAAAACCAGTGCTGCCAGCGCAACCATTCCGGTGAAAAACAGCCGAAAACCATCCGCCGCATTTTGGCGTCTAACCTTTGCAATAGCGCGTGTCTGGCGTGGCAACATTCTGTATCCTCCGGTCGGTTTCATCCAATTTTACTAAAACTTAGCTAAATATGGGAACATGCAACAATCAAGTTGATAATGGGTAAACTGACGTGGATTTGACCAATCATGACCATTTTCCATGCAAAAAACCCGCCCGAAAAATCGGACGGGCCATATTCAGCTCAAACCGGATCAGAGCAAATCCAATCCAATTGTATTTGCTCTAACCGCCGATTGTCGCCAGATAGGCTATCAGGTTGGCGCGGTCAGTGACTTTCTTCAAACCAGAAAAGCTCATCTTCGTGCCAGGGACGTAATCCTTTGGCTTGGTCAGAAATTCGCTCATCCGGTCCGGTGTCCATGCACCGCCCAATTCCGCCATCGTGCCGGAATAGCCAAACCCTTCGGCTTTGCCCACGTCACGTCCGACAACACCAAACAGCGATGGGCCTGTTGCGTTCGCGCCCTCGGCCAGTTTGTGACAGGCCTTGCATTTCTTGAACAGCTTTTCACCCGCCGCGACATCAGCAGCTGCAAACAGTTCTTCAAAGGATGGCCCCTCTTCAACAGCGGCTACTTCGGCTGTCGGCTCGGCTGCACCTTCAGTTTGGCCGCCCTCGGCCATCGCTGTTTCCTCGTGCTCGCTGCCACCTGTGGAATACAGCACATCAGCCGCCCAGTTGCCCAAAAGGAAAATCAGCAACGCACTCCCGACGCCGCCTACGATCTTTGTCATTGTCATTGTGTCGAACATGTCGCTATCCATCCTGTTCAAAGTTTGGGGTTATCTATCCGCTTCCCCTACCTTATCGCAAGGTGTAGTTAACGCGGCATTACGACTTTTTTCGCTATTTGCGACTGGAAAACACGATCATGACCGCAAAAATCGCCTTTCAGGGTGAACTTGGAGCCTATTCACACCAGGCCTGCATCGAAGCCCGACCGAATTTTGAGCCAATCCCCTGCCGCACTTTCGAGGACGCAATCGAGACCGTTCGCAAAGGTCAGGCCGATCTGGCAATGCTGCCGGTTGAAAATTCAACCTACGGACGGGTGGCAGATATTCACCACCTTTTGCCCGCCTCGGGTCTGCATATTATCGACGAGGCGTTCGTGCGGGTGCATATCAATCTACTGGCCGTCAAAGGCACCAGACTGGATCAGGTCAAAAACGCGATGAGCCATACAGTGCTGTTGGGCCAATGCCGCAATTTTCTGGGCGAGCACGGCATCCACCGCGTCACCGGTGCCGATACGGCCGGGTCGGCCCAGCATGTGGCCGAGGTGAATGACCCTGAACTGGCGGCATTGGCGAGCGAACTTGCCGGTGACATTTACGGTTTGGACATTCTGGCCCGCCATATTGAAGACCACGACAAAAACACCACCCGTTTCTTGATCATGTCGCGTGACATTGATCTGAAGCGCCGTGGCAATATCGGCATGGTCACGTCTTTCGTGTTTCGGGTGCGCAATATTCCGGCAGCGCTCTATAAGGCGATGGGCGGCTTTGCCACCAACAGTGTCAACATGACCAAGCTGGAAAGCTATATGGTGGACGGATCGTTCACCGCCACGCAATTCTACGCTGAAATCGAGGGCCATCCCGACGACAGGAACGTGCAGTTGGCGATGGAAGAGCTGGACTATTTCACAGACAAGATATCGCTGCTGGGGGTTTATCCTGCCGATCCGAGACGCCATTAGGCGTCAACCACCGTTGTGATGCGCCTGTCAGTGAAGGTCCAATCGCCCTGTTTTTATTGGCGATTTTCTCAGCTTCAACTAGCTTCAGGATGTATGAAATTTGATCTTCTGAACTGCCATCAGTCCCTCCAATTAATTTGTCAGAACAGTAGTTATTGTTACGATGATAAGAACGGCGAGTATTAAGGCAACCACCTTTATAACCGTCCAAATTCTACGAACCCCACCGCATTCCAGCCAATCAAATGCTTCTTCTGTTGCTTCTTCGACGAATGCATCAGAGGCGGACTTTTTATTCCGTCCCACATCGAGAATCCGTTGATTTCTACGGCGTTCTCTAGCTTTGTCCTGTGGCTTTTTGGCCATATTGAATCTCCCAAGCCTATTTCGGCTGGTGGGCTTGCACATATGCCTTCAAAACCGCCGCCGTTCTGCCTGTATAACCCTTGGGGTCACTGCCCTTGAAGTAGGCAAGGGTTTCCTCCTGCTTTCCGTCGCCGCTTCGCTGATCCCGTAAAAAGCCGTGAGAGGTTGTCCGTCAAGGAGTTTACCCGCTTGCTCGCGCAAAGCGTCCTTGATGGGCGTTCTGTCATGGATCAAGCATCAATCAGCGAATGGCGTTCGGGAACAGATTAGGGAAAATCCCCCGGCTTTTTGTTGTGCAAGCAGCTCACTTTTCAGCCTGCTCACCAAACGGTCTAGGCCAGCCGCCCATCCTTATATTTGTCCTCGATATCGTTTGCAAAACCCGCCACTTTCAAACGGTAGCGCTTTGTCAGTTTGCCCTTGGCCAGCCGCATGGATTGCACCATCAGACGTGCCGACAGGGTTTTAGGCTTGACCTCTATGTCAATCGCCATGCGGGTGCGGTTTTTGGACAGGGCAACCAAATCCACAGAAACCTCGCCTTCAAGGCCGCCAGACAGGGAGTGCGCCAATAGCCGGTTTGGCGCGTCGTATTCGGTCAGCTCCACCAGCATATCGCGTTTCTTTCCGCGAAACAAAAAACCGACATCCCAGGCAATGCTAGTTGACGGGTGGGTTTTGCGATCCACCCGCTGCACCCGCGCCCCGCGGCGCAATGCCGAACGCTCAAACGCATTAAAGTTCGAGACCGCCCTGAACACCGCATCTATCGGTGCTTCAATGTCTTCTTTGGTGGTGAATATCATCTGTTTGCCTGATTTTTTGCCCTGCGCCCGTTTTCGCCTTAATCCAGCCGGTCTGCAAGCCAATGCTGCACTATGAGATGCGCAATTGCCCCCACCCGTGCGGGTTTTACCACAGGGTGCGTGCCGGCATAAATATCCAGCATCTCCTCGCGACTGATCCACAGCGCGTCCTCGATCTCGACCGGATCGATGGTAATCTCGCGCCCCAGCGCCACACCACGGCACCCGATCATCAGGCTCGATGGATATGGCCACGGCTGGCTCGCCAGATATTCGACCGCACCTACCTTGATGCCTGCCTCCTCGAACACCTCGCGCCGAACGGCGGCCTCGATGGTTTCGCCGGGCTCAACAAATCCGGCCAGCAGCGAATACATCCCTTCTGGCCAATTGGGGCTTCGCCCCATCAACACGGAATTGCCATGTGTGATCAACATAATCACCACCGGATCGGTGCGTGGAAAATGTTTGCGCCCGCACGCCGGACAATCACGTTGCCACCCTGCCATCGTCATTTCGCTTTCCTGCCCGCAGGTCGAACAAAACCGGTGCGTGCGATGCCAGTCGAACAAAGATTTAGCGCTCGCAATCAGTTCCGCATCCCGCGCGGACAGGCGCGCCATCACCCCGCGCAATTCGCAAAATACCTGCCCTTGTGGCAAATCGGGGTGCTGTTGCTCGCTAGGATCAAAGAACTGCGCCATTTCCTCGGCGTTCAACCCCTCGGGCGCCCACCCCGACACGTCCTGCGCAAACACCGGCGCATCCGCGTCCATCCCCAGAAATACCGCCCCATTTACAACGTCATCCAGAACCTTGTGGCCAATCGGCAGCCGGGTCGCAGCATCCTCGCCGATCAGCGGCTTGCCGCGCCAGATCGGCAAAACCCGTGCATCGTCGCGCGCCCACAACGCCGCAATCGCACCCCCATCCCCGCGCAACTGCGCCGCCCTGTCCAGACCAGAGCCGCCAAATGTAACTGATTCAGAATTCCGCATACTGCTTTTCCACCTATTTTCCGCATATGTGACACGCCAATGTGGACAATGGCAATTCACACCTTTGATTGTTTTCAGCTCAACAACCAATAAGAGAATATGTCGCGAACAATCACCCTAAAGGGGAGTGGCAATTATCCGCCGACCCCGCTAGTGTTAACCATACGTCATGCTACGGTTTCCTTCTTTCAACTGATGGATTCTCGGAGGCTCCCATGACCAAAACGATAAAAACCACAATGACCCGCCGGATGTTTCTGGCCGGAACCGCCGCAGGAACGTCTTTGATCGCACTTCACCCATATTCCGCACGCGCCGCTGGCAATCAGGCCCATTTGCGCATCATGGAAACCACCGACCTGCATGTGCATGTCTTCCCGTATGACTATTATGCCGACAAACCACGCGATACTGTCGGCCTTGCCCGCACCGCGTCTCTGATCAAGGAAGTCCGCGACGAGGCAACCAATTCAATGCTGCTCGATAATGGTGAT
This sequence comes from Profundibacter sp., assembly GCF_056498605.1. Taxonomy (NCBI): domain Bacteria; kingdom Pseudomonadati; phylum Pseudomonadota; class Alphaproteobacteria; order Rhodobacterales; family Paracoccaceae; genus Profundibacter; species Profundibacter sp. Next base: position 8,182 of record NZ_JBSMEZ010000008.1, on the reverse strand, counting down.
TTCCTGCAAGGCAACCCGATGGGCGATTACATCGCTTACGAGCGCGGCATGAAAGAAGGCGACATGCATCCGGTGATCACCGCGATGAATACTATCGGCTTTGACGCCTCCACCATGGGCAACCACGAGTTTAACTACGGTCTAGATTTCCTGATGAAATCTATTGCCGGTGCCACTTTCCCCATGGTTTCGGCCAACATCGCCACTGAAATGGGCGCCACCCCCCGTAACGACAAAACCATGCTGAAACCCTATGTGCTTTTGGACAAGGTCCTGACCGATGGCGCTGGCGACAGCCACCCGATCAAAATCGGCATCATCGGCTTTGTCCCGCCACAAATCATGAACTGGGATCGCCGCCACCTTGAGGGCAACGTGATGACCCGTGACATCGTCGCCACCGCCCGCGCCTACGTGCCCGAAATGAAAGAGGCAGGCGCCGATATCATCATCGCCCTGTCGCATTCCGGCATTGCCGCCTCGCAAACCGACGAAGGTCTGGAAAACGCCTCGCTGCAACTGGCGATGGTTGATGGCATTGATGCGATCATGGCCGGCCATCACCACCTTGTATTTCCCGGCCCGAAATATGCAGGCATCGACGGGGTGGATTCCGAAAAAGGCACGCTGCACGGCAAGCCTGCCACAATGGGCGGCTTTTGGGGCTCCCACATGGGCCTGATCGACCTGATGCTGGAACGCTCCGGCAATGAATGGAAAATCATGAGCTTTGCCACCGAGGCTCGCCCGATTTCCAAACGCAACGAGGACCGTTCAACCACCGCACTGGTCGAAAGCCAGCAATATGTGCTGGATTCAGTGCAACAACAGCACGACGAAACGTTGGAATACATCCGCCGCGCGGTTGGTAAAACCGCCGCCCCGTTGCACAGCTATTTCGCGCTGGTGGCGGATGATCCATCCGTTCAGATCGTGTCGATCGCGCAAAAATGGTATATCGCCGAAATGCTGAAAGGCACTGAATACGCTGACCTGCCCATCCTGTCTGCCGCAGCACCCTTCAAGGCTGGTGGCCGCGGTGGCCCTGAATATTACACCGATGTAGCCATTGGCGATGTGGCGATCAAAAACGTCTCGGACCTGTATCTATACCCCAACACCGCCCGCGCGGTGAAGGTGACTGGCGCGCAAGTCAAAGGCTGGCTGGAACGCTCGGCCGGTATGTTCAATCAGGTTGAAGTGGGCAAAGCCGATCAAGTGCTGCTAAACCCCGATTTCCCCAGCTACAACTTTGATGTAATCGACGGGGTGACCTATGAAATCGACCTGTCCCAGCCGTCACGGTTTGACGCCAAAGGCGGTATGTTGAACGAGGGCGCAACCCGCATCGTCAACCTGATGTATGACGGTAAACCGGTGACCGATGACATGGAATTCATCATCGCCACCAATAATTACCGCGCGTCGGGCGGCGGTGACTTCCCCGGCGCCAAGGGTGACACCATCGTGTTTGAAGCCCCCGACACCAATCGCGACGTGATCGTGCGCTACATTGTCGAACAAGGCACGATTAATCCAAAGGCCGACGCCAACTGGAGCTTCAAATCGCTGCCCGACACCACCGTGTTGTTCGACACTGGGCCAAAGGCGCAGGATTACATTGATGATGTGAAGGGCGTGACGATTGAACCTGCTGGTGATGGGCCGGACGGGTTCGCACGGTTCCGTATCAAGCTTTAGTCCTCGCTATCTTGACAGATTAGGACAGTTGACCTACTCATAGGGCAACCGTCCTAATTCCGAGTCATGATCGCATGAGCACCACCCGCACCCGCATCATTGAAGCCGCCGACCAGCTGTTCTATCGGCAAGGTTTTGATCACACATCATTCGCGGACATCGCCCAAACAGTAAAAATTTCACGCGGCAATTTTTATTATCACTTCAAGACCAAAGACGAAATTTTGGCCGCCGTGATTGACGCGCGCCTGTCCAACACCCAAAATATGCTCGCACAATGGGAGGTCGACGGGGTCACGCCCCAGCACCGCATCCGCAGCTTCATCCACATCCTGATCCAAAACCAATCCAGCATCATGCAATACGGCTGCCCTGTCGGCACGCTCTGCACCGAATTGGCAAAGCTGGATCATGCCTCAAAATCCGATGCAACCGCCCTTTTCACCCTGTTCCGGAACTGGCTACGGCAGCAATTCACCCTCATGGGCCGCACCAAAGACGCCGATGCGCTGGCAATGCACCTTCTGGCCCGCAGTCAGGGCGTCGCCACCCTCGCAACCGCCTTCCATGATGATGCATTCGTCAGACAAGAGGTAGAGCAGATGTGTGATTGGCTGGAAACATGTTCCGCTAACACCCCGACCCATTAGAATGGAGCCCCGAATGTTCATTGTATTGCTCAGATTTTCTGACAACAAATCCCAAGCGGGCCAATTCATGCAAACCCACAAAGACTGGATCAAACGCGGCTTTGACGACGGGGTATTCCTAATGTCCGGCAGCCTGCAACCAAATTTGGGTGGCGGAGTCATGGCGCATAATACCACGCTGGAAGCACTGCAAAACCGCGTGAACAACGACCCCTTCGTGACCCAGAACATTGTCACCGCTGAAATCCTTGAAATCACCCCGTCCCTAACCGACCAACGCCTGCAATTTCTGACCGGCAAGGACTAACCCCATGAGCAACATAATCACCGGCCACGTTGGCCAACCCCGCTGCCGCTGGTCCGGCTCAGCCCCCGATTTCCTGCACTACCACGACACCGAATGGGGCTACCCCGTTGGCGACGACCGCCGCTTGTTTGAAAAGCTGTGCCTAGAAAGCTTCCAATCCGGCCTCAGCTGGCGCACCATCCTTGCCAAACGCGAAAACTTCCGCGCCGCCTTTGATGGCTTCGATTACAACAAAGTCGCAGACTACACCGACCGGGATATTGAGCGCTTATTGCAAAATGCCGGTATCGTCCGGCACCGCGGCAAGATCAAAGCGGTGATCAACAACGCAAAACGCACACAGGAACTTATCGAACAGGAAGGCTCTCTGGCCGCCTATGTCTGGAGCTATGAACCCGCCCCAGAGAACCTAGCCGAGCCCCAAACATCCACCACTTGCGATGAGGCAATAGCACTGGCAAAAGATCTAAAAAGACGAGGCTGGAAATTCGTCGGCCCCACCACGGTCTATGCCTTTATGCAATCGATGGGGCTGATCAACGACCACGCCGATGGTTGTGCTGCCCGCACAAAAGCCGCACAAATGCGCAAGGCATTCAAACGACCGGAACACTGACATGGCACGCAAAATGTCAATACCCGCCATCCTGCTTGCCCTCGCGGTAATCCTGCATGTGGTCCAACCCGCCCGTGCCGACCAGCCCGCCAGACTGCTGTTTTCTTCGGGCTTTGAAGGCATAACACTCGCCCCTCTGGATGACGGATATCAAAATGTCACCGGAACAGATTCCCAGACAGGTTATAGCTGGCCAATCACCATATTAGGGGCTTCCGAAAGCGGGTTACACTTGATTAAGCATGATAACCAGCAAGCCTTGCGTAATGAAATCCAGACGGTGACCGGTCATACAGGTCAACGAACCCGCGCACTTTATAGCGTTGAAAACTATGAATTCCGCGACGACACCCAAAGCCCCTATGAAATTCTGAACATCAAAGACGGGCGTTCTGACCTTTACGTCAGATTCTGGATCAAACTGGACGCAGGCAGCCTGACCAAACCCGATATGTGGCGCACCTTTTTTGAATGGAAGACCAAAGGCTACGCAAATGGCTCCGGCTTCCGCCTAATCTCATATATTTACACGGACGCCGACGGCAAACCCTATTGGCACTGGCAGGGCGACCGCAACCCGCAACGACCGATCTGGGAGATTGATAACCGCGACATCCCTGTGCCGATGGGCGAGTGGTTCCTGACCGAATTCTACTGGCACTGGAGCGAGGGTAACGATGGCCGCGCCCTATGGAAGGTGAACGGACAAACCGTTGGTGATCACCACGGCCCCACCACCCGCAACGGCAAACCCATCGACTTTATCATGCTGACGCAAATTTACGGCAACGCCAATCCGAAACACCAATGGGTCGATGACATAGAAATCTGGGACGGGTTGCCGGATTAGGGTGCAGACCCTAGTCGCGCTTCATCTGCGACCAGACCAGCGCCGCCATAATCATCACACCGCCAACCACCGCAACCCCGCTCGGCACTTGTGACAACAGTAAAAACGCCCAGATCGGTGCCAATGGCGTTTCCAAGGCGCTTAACAATGCGGTTTCGGCAGCGGGCAGCCGCCGCGCCCCCTCGGTCAACGTCACCGAGGCCACCGCGAACAGCAACCCGAACGCCAGCAGGATCCACATCTCAAACGGCACGACCTGCATCGGGTCACTGAACCACAGCGCGAATGGCAATAACACCACCGACGCGCCTGCATTGGGCAGCGCCACAGGCGTATCAGGCCAGCGGCGGTAAATCACCACCACACCGGCGATCATCAGCGTCATCCACAGCGCCAGCGCATCGCCAATGATATTGCCACCGCCCAATGACCCGCTCACCACAATCCCAACGCCGATAATTGCCACCCCGCTGGCCAGCATCACGCGGCGGCTGGGGCGCTCGTTCAAACCCAGCCACGCCAGTAACGCCGTCAGAAACGGCGCGGTCGCCCAGATCATTGCGACATTGGCAATACTGGTCAGCTTGAACGCCGGAATGAACGCCGCTGTGCCAGATGCATTCAGCAACAAGGCCAAACCCGCAGGCCACCCGAACCGCCGAACCTCGCTGCCCAAATCCCCGCGCCAGACAACATAAATAAACGTAAAGGCCACCGCACTAACCCCGCGCCAGAAAATCACGTTCCACGCGTCCGCCAAAACACCCTTGGCAAACAGCCCCGCCGTGCTGAACGCAATCGCCGAAACGCAAACCAACGCAACCCCGACCATATGTGTGGTCCTCGTCACTCACCTTCGATTGCACGGCCATGCAACACATCCGCATCCGCACGGTTCCAATACCGGTGCGGGTTGCCCTTGTCATCCAGCAGTTTTGATCTGCTCCCCCACGCCTCAACCACCCGAATGGTCGGCTCCTCGTTCACATGATGGGCAAAGATCACCGCAAACGCATGGCGCAACGCATCAATATCACAAGGCAGCGAAAACACGATCTGCGCGGCAGGTGTTTTCTGTATCGTCTCCTCAATTCCTGCATGCGACCCTTCCAGCGCCCGAAACGTCTGATACCCCGCCTCGCGCACAAACATGCAGGTGTCATACGGCCCTTGAACCAACGACAGTTCGCGCCCCAATGGCACGTTCATCCAGAATGTTTGAAATCATCCAGCTGTTGCGCGTGGCCACACACCCGCGCACGGCGCAATCAATCGCGGATGAGCTGGAAGTCACCAAGCGCACAATCTACCGCGATATCGCCTCGCTTCAGGCGATGCGAACCCCGATCGAAGGTGCAGCTGGGATCGGTTATATTATGCGCAAAGGCTACGACCTGCCGCCGATCAACTTTGACATAGACGAGGCCGAAGCCATCACCGTCAGCCTGTTGATGATCGCCCGCACAGGCGACAGCGGACTGCAACGCGCCGCGCGTAGTGTGGCCCGCAAACTCGCCAATGCTGCCCCGCTCAGTGATGCGCTGTTTTCCTCCAGCTGGGGGCCGGATGCGCCAAAAACCGTTGACCTGTCCGACATCCGCAGCGCCATCCGCCAAACGCGCAAAATTGAAATGACTTACTTTGACGAAACCAACACCCAAACCAAACGATGCATCCTGCCGCTTGCCATCATCTATTACGCTGAATCCATCGTGCTGGCCGCATGGTGCGAAATGCGCCAGGATTTCCGCCACTTCAGGGCTGACCGCATTGCCACCTACAAGGTCCTGACAGACAGCTTTGCCAACAGTGCAACCGCCCTGCGCCAGCAATGGAGCGAAACCCACACCAACAACCTCTAGCCGGCTTCCCCGTTCTTCTTGCCTTAAATACCTGCGCCGCAGGCACCGCGCCGTCAGGCGCAAATTAATCGAGCTGCCCGCAGGGCTTCATTTTAACAACAGCCCCTTGAACCACACGGCGTTATCGACAACATATAAACGGCCAACAGGAGAACATGATGACCAACCCCGACCAATGCGTGATGGATTTCCTCCTGACCCGCCGCTCAAGACCCTACAAAACCCTAACCACCCCTGCACCCACCCGCGAGCAGCTCGGCCCCCTCCTGACCGCCGCCGTCCGTGTGCCCGATCATGGCAAACTGGAACCGTGGCGCTTCATCATCCTCACGGATGCCGCCCTGCCGCGTCTTGCCAGCCTCGCCAATGAACGTGGTGCAGCGCTTGCGATTGACCCCGACAAGATCGACAAAGCCGCCGCGGCATTCAAAAACGCCCCGCTTATCGTCGTCGTCATCGCCAGCCCCACACCCTCGGATAAAATCCCCGAAATCGAACAGCTTTATTCAGCCGGTGCCACCTGCCTGTCCCTGCTAAACGCCGCCCTTGCCTCGGGCTGGGGGGCAAACTGGCTGACAGGCTGGCCCAGTCATGACCGTGAGTTTTTATCCAAAGGCCTGAACCTCGCGGCCCACGAAACCGTCGCCGGTTTCATCCATATCGGCACAGGGACCAACACACCGCCCGAACGCCCCCGCCCCGACGTGGCCGCAATAACAGAATGGACCAGCACATGATTTTTGCCGATTTTGCCAAAGCCGTCGCACAGCTCACCGATCACCGCTTCCAGCGGGTGCTGTTCTTTGGCATCGCCCTGACCATCGCCCTGTTGTTCGGTGTCTATGCGGCATTTCTGACCCTAATCAGCAACTTTGCGCCCGAAACCTTTTCCATCCCGTTCGTTGGCGAAGTGACATGAATCAAAGACCTGCTGGGCTGGGGATCAATGCTGTTCATGCTGATCCTGTCGTTTTTTTCTGATGATCCCGGTGGCCTCGGCGTTTACCGGATTGTTCCTTGACGATGTGGCCAAAGCGGTTGAACGCAAACACTATCCGCAGTTGCCCGAAATCCCGCGCATCCCCTTTCGGGAAACCCTGACCGACACGCTAAACTTTTTAGGGTTGCTGATCGGCGCCAACCTGCTGGCGTTTGTCGTTTACGCCTTCATAAACGTATTTTCACCGCTACTGTTCTGGGCCTTAAACGGCTATCTGCTGGGGCGGGAATATTTCCAGATGGCAGCCATGCGCCGGTTGGGGCGTGCGGGGGCCATTGCGCTTCGTAAACAGCACTGGCGCGAAATCTGGTGGGCAGGGGTGTTGATGGCCGTGCCGCTCACCATTCCTGTGGTGAACCTGCTGATCCCGATTTTAGCAGCCGCCACCTTTACCCATATGTTTCATCGGCTGGATGGCGGGGTGAAATGATCGAACCAGTCGAAATCCTCGACCGTTATAACGCCGCTTAATATCACCACCATCACGATGGACCACAACACCACGGTGATCGCAGTGACGATCAGCGCCCGTTTCTTTAGCTGCGGATCAACCGGTGCAGACGCTGGCGTGCCACGCGCCACCTTGCCCACATCCGCTTGTGTTTTCAGGCGCAGCGGCAGCACGATAAACAGCGTCATAAACCAGATCACGGCGAACAGAACGAGGGCAGATGTAATGGCCATATCCTACACCTGCTCCAGTTCAACCAGCGTGCCGGTGAAATCCTTGGGATGCAGAAACAGCACAGGTTTACCATGCGCCCCGATCTTTGGCTCGCCTGTGCCCAGCACGCGGGCGCCGGATGCCTTTAGCTTGTCACGGGCGACAATAATGTCATCCACCTCGTAACAGATATGATGAATGCCGCCTGACGGGTTCTTTTCCAGAAATTTGCTGATCGGGCTGTTGTCACCCAATGGGTACAGCAACTCGATCTTGGTGTTGGGCAGCTCGATGAAAACCACTGTCACCCCGTGGTCCGGCTCGTCCTGCGGGGCACCCACTTTGGCCCCCAACGTATCACGGTATAGCGCCGCTGCGGCCTTTAGGTCAGGCACAGCTATGGCAACATGGTTCAGGCGTCCGATCATCTGGCGTTCCTTATTCGGCGTTCACAGGCGTTATGCAGCGGCTATCTGCCCCGCGCAAGCCAACACTTGCCCTTTGTGCCGTCCCGTTAACCTCCCCTTAGCCA
>NZ_JBSMEZ010000007.1:0-5412 GCF_056498605.1 Profundibacter sp. | reverse complement strand
GTTGTGCATGTCGTTGAAATGCAGCAGCCGCAAAACCTGCCGCGTGCCGGTTGGGGTCCCCTGTTCCGGCACCGCATCGCCGGTCTGGGTGACGATCGTGGTGAGCGGCGCGCCCAGCGGGTTGCCCTTGAGAACGAACAGTTTCTCAACATTGCCAGCCGGGTTTGGCGTGGCCGGGATCATCGCCAGTTCGCCAACGCCGGGGGTCGCATCGGCGCGGGTTGCAAACAATATCGGCAGGGTCGCCGCGCTGGCCATCAAACCAGTGTGTTTGAGAAATGAACGGCGGGAAAAATCGTGGGACATGGCAGGGTTCCTGTGGTTGGTGTTCCGCAGGAAGTTCGCCGGAATTTGCAATGGTTGAATTACAGTTAAGGCACAGATTCGTAACAACTCTGGCGGTTTCCTGTTGCTTCCTCGTATTTGTCCAGGAACGCCTCGACGTGCATCTGGCGGAAATCAGGCAGGGCAAGGTGCAGCGCCTCGTGCGACCAGTCCCACCATTTCAGCGCCAGCAAGCGCCCGATCACCGGATCCGGGAACCGCATTTTGATCACCTGCGCCGGGTTGCCCGCAACGATGGCATAACAGGGCACATCCCTGGTCACGATGGCACCGGCACCAACCACCGCCCCGGTGCCGATCACGCGACCGGGCAGAACCTGTGCGCCGTTGCCCAGCCATGTATCGGCACCCAGCCGGCATAGGGTCTCGCGCCGCCAGTCAAAGAACTCGGCCTCGTCCGGCTCATCCTCAAAATAGGCCGAGGACCGGTACATGAAATGATGCAGGCTGGCGCGCCAGGTCGGGTGATTGCCCGGATTGACGCGGGCGAATGCGGCGATATTGGCGAACTTGCCGATCTGTGAATAGGCGATGTCGGCAAAGCGGTCGCAATAGGAATAATCGCCCATCTCAACCTCGGTCAGGCGGGCGTTCGCACCGATTTCGACAAAGCGCCCCAGGGTTGACCCCTTTACAACCGCGCCGTCATGTACCAGCGGCGTTTCGGACAGTTTGGGTTTCATACCGTGCCCTTCTCGGTGCCTTTGATCAGTCGGATCCGCAGCCAGCCTGACAGGTTATCCATGATGATCACGACGATGATGATCAGCATGATGATATACATGGTATTTTCCCACTCCTGCCCGGTGCGCATGGCATCGGCCAGTTTAAGACCGATGCCGCCCGCGCCCAGCATGCCGATCACCGTAGCCGAACGGGTGTTGGATTCAAGAAAATACAACACTTGCGAAATCAACACCGGAAGGATTTGCGGGATCACCCCGAACCATGTGGTTTGCACCTTGCCCGCCCCCACGGAGCTGACGCCCTCCATCTGATTCTTGTTCGCGTTTTCAATGGCTTCAGAGAACATCTTGCCAAAGGTGCCGGTATCGGTGAACCAAAGGGCCAGAATGCCCGAAAGCGGCCCCAGACCAAAGGCGCGGATGAAGATCAACGACCAGATCAGCGCATCAACCGCCCGCAGGAAATCAAACACCCGTTTCATGCCGCCCCGCAAGGCCCTGAACGGGTTGATGTTGTTGGCCGCCATAAAGCTGAGCGGCAGGGCGGTGATCGCGGCCAGAATGGTGCCGCAGAACGCCATCAGCACGGTGATCATCATCGCGTGCATTACCTGCCCGTGCTGCCATTCCTTGTTGCCCCATATCTCTGAGGCAACCAGCGACAGGTTGCTTTGATCGGGGTCGATCTGCTCGCCCGAAACGATCAGACCGATCGCCTGCCAAAGGCTGGTGCCGTTCAGGGGCGAGCCGCTGTCAAACCAGAAATTTTCCCATCCCGTGGTGTATTTGTGCAGGGTAATTTTCGATTTGGTGACGATAAAGCGCACATAGGTATCGGGGCGGCCTTCGATCTTGTTGGGGGCGATACGCATCCAGTCCTGCGGCGCACTGCGCAGCACCGGGCCGTCTGCCGTCGGCTTGATATCCACAACCAACGTCTTGCCATCATACAACCGAAACGACGTCTGCGACAAAAAGGCGGTAAAACCGCCCCCCATGTCAACGCGGGTTTCATCCCCTTGCGTTGTCACCCAATCGGGCAGGGTTTCAAAGGCACGGCGGCGGTTGCCTTCAAGATTGACCATGACGTCGCCGGTGCGCATCGACAGTTCGACATGGTGTTTATAGGCATAGGAATCCAGCGCCAGCAGTTTGGCGCGGTCCATATTGGCGCGGGCCATCGCGCCGGAAATGTCAAACGCCACCCAGATATAAGCCAGATATCCGATCAGCAGAACCACGCCGCCAGCCCACGCGGCCTGCCGCTTGCGGTTCGGTTCGATCGCCTCTGGATAAGCTGCGGCAAGCGCTTGCATTTTTGCGGTGGTGGTCATGGTGGTCTCTTTCAATGTGCGACTTTGCCGATGAAGCGGCGGCGTGCCCAAGTGGACAGAACATCGATGGTGATGATGGTGCCAATCAGCAGCATGATGATCGCGGCGATATCGGCCCCGAACTTCCAATCGACAAAGGTCTTGAACTGTTGGCCCAGGCCGCCGGCACCGACAAAGCCCAGAATGGCCGAGGCCCGCACGTTGATTTCGAACCGCAACAACCCATAGCTGATCCAGTCGGGCCAGACTTGCGGTAGTATGCCAAACCAGACTTTTTGCAGCCAGTTGGCCCCCGCGGCCTCAAGCCCTTCCCAGGCTTTCATATCGGCGTTCTCATTCACCTCGGAAAACATCTTGCTCAGCGCGCCCGTGGTGTGGAATGCAATCGCGGCCACGGCGGCAATCGGGTTCTTGCCAAAGATGAAGATCAGAAACAACGCGATGACGATCTCTGGAAAGGCGCGGGCAATGTCGGTGAAACGGCGCGTGATCCATACCGACACCCGGTTCTTAACTAGGTTTCGCGCAGCCACGATGCTGATGATCCCACCAAAGGTGAACCCGATAAGGGTTGAAACCACCGCCATATTGATGGTTTCGATCAGGTAATAAAAATAGGTATGCTGGATGCCGTTATCGCTGTGCTGCACCACAAACGGGATTTTCCAGAATCCCCAGCCACGGGCATAGGCCTGGCTCAAAATGTCGTAGGGATAATCAAAAACTCTGGGCAACCCGGATAGTATTGATCCGGCGTTCGCATCCTCGGCGATGCGGATACCGCCAATCAGCAACACGACCAAAAGGATCAGAAGCAGACCGGTGTAAACCCGGCGGCGGCGCTCGGCGATTTCGTACAGTGCTGCAATATTGGCTGTCGCCATCAGTTCAGACATGGATTTTTCTCAGCAAAAAATGCGCACCCGCCAGAAAGGCGGATGCGCAAGGTTCAGGGGGATCAGTTTTTGTTTTCAATCTTGGCTTTGCGGGCCGCGATGATTGTTGCGTAGAATTCTTCGTTAACGCGGATCAAACCGGCATATTCACCACCCTGAGCATTGTAGAAACACTCTGGATCATCATCGGGCATGGACATCATGGATTTGATGACCATGTCCTTGGTTTCCTGCGGCAAGGATGAACGCAGAACCAGTGGGCCATTCGGGATCAGCGGCGAGGTCCAGAGCAGCTTGAGATCGTTCATGTCAAGAAGACCCTTGTCCACCATCTTGCGCAGATTGCCCGAGGTATAGCCGTCTTCCCATTCGCCAACACCAGAGGTCCATGTCACGCCAGCGTCGACGTCACCGCTCAGAACCGCCAGCACGTTTTGCTCATGGCCGCCGGAAAACGACGTTTGGCCGAAGAAATCTTCGATCACATAACCCTGCTTGGGCAGGGCAACCGACGGAATCAGATAGCCCGAGGTCGAGTTGGGGTCGGCAAAACCAAGGTGCTTGCCTTTCATGTCGTCAAGGCTTTCGATGCCGCTGTCGGCGCGCGAAACCATGATCGAGTGATAGCCAGAGGCACCATCGGTTTGAACCGTGGTTGCGATTGGCTCAACCGCATCAGGGTCGGCCAGATATACGGCGGCATAGCCCGACGCGCCAAGTTCGGCATAATCCAGCGTGCCGCCCAACAGGCCCTCGATGACGCCGGCATAATCAGACGCGGGGAACAGTTTTACCGGCACACCCAGCAGGGCCTCATAACGCTGGATCAGGCATTCATTATTGGCCAGACGGTCGGACTCATTTTCACCGCCCAACAGGCCGATGCGAAATTCGGTGATGGGGGCTTCATGATTGCCGGCCAGCAACGGCGTTGTGACCGTAACCAGAGCAGTTGTGGCAGCAATAAGTGCGGAGAGTTTCATACGTCGTTCCTTTGACAGGATAAAGTGCTCTGGTGTTCAGAGCGCGGATGCCCAAACGGGCGGCTATCCCGCAACGGCCAGGATTGGGTTGGCAGCTGCGGTATTCGATATTGCGCTGATCGAGGTCGAGGTCGCGGCCTCGTCGAATTCGGCCCCCGCGCCGTAAATCTCGCGGGCGGTGTTTTCGGTCAACTCGTGCGCGGGTCCATCAAACACAATCGCCCCGTCGCGCATGCCGATCACCCGATCACAATATGTGCGTGCGGTGTCCAGCGTATGCAGGTTGGCGATAACGATGCGGCCGTCCTGTTCGTGTATCTGGCGCAGGGCGTCCATGACGATCTGGGCATTCATCGGATCAAGCGAGGCAATCGGTTCATCCGCCAGGATGATTTTCGGATCCTGTACCAGGGCGCGGGCGATTGCCACGCGCTGTTGCTGCCCGCCCGACAGGGCTTCGGCGCGTTTCATCACATGCTCGGCGATGCCCAGCCGATCAAGGGCTGCCAGCGCGTCCAGACGTTCCTGGCGGGTGAACAGGCGCAGGATCGACCCGATGGCGGAATGGTCGATCAACCGGCCCATCAGCACATTGGTCATCACGTCAAGGCGGGGAATCAGGTTGAATTGCTGAAAGATCATCGCGCAATCGGCCTGCCAAGCCCGTTTGTCTTTGCCTTTCAGCTTCAGGATGTCACGGTTTTCAAACTCGATAGAGCCATCGCTGGCATCGGTCATCCGGTTGATCATGCGCAACACTGTGGATTTCCCGGCACCCGAACGCCCGATGATGCCGATCATCTGCGGTTTATCCAGCGCGAAAGAGGCGTTGTTAACCGCAATGTTGCCGCCAAATTTCTTGGTCAGCCCGTGAACATTCAAAAGCATAATCACCCCCCGTTGATTGCCTTGGGGGTGGCAATATAGGTAAAAATTAAATGTTATATGACGGTTCCGCGTAGACACTGTAGCAATGCCAAGTGTTTGATCCCACGGTTTGATGGTGCGATCTTTTCGTTGGAATGGAGGGACGCACTATGTGTATTCTTAACCTTCTTGCCATGCTATTCATGGGAAGGAGGAACAACGAATGGGACGTACATCTACAGTCAGGAAAAGCCGGCCGCGTGATGCGGCGACGAAGGTGGCGGAGCACCGCCTGAGTGTG
>NZ_JBSMEZ010000006.1:0-33014 GCF_056498605.1 Profundibacter sp. | reverse complement strand
TGGCCGCCCCTTTCACCTCTACAGCGCGGGATAGTTTAACCCCTTGCGTGCGGGCCATCGTCTGGAACACTTCGGCGGCGTATATATGCGGCTTTCGCACCGGCAACCAGCGACTGCCACCCTTGCCCAACGCACGCCGCGCAACGGTCCAGTTGTCCACACCATTTGCGCTTTTATAGCCGTAAGCCGGCACCTCCCTGTTCACGACCCGCATCTTGGCCATGCTGACGCGGGGGCGGTATTTTTCCGTGCGGGCATCCATCATAATTTCGTATTTCCCGCCGACACCACCGATCCGTTTCCATTCAAAATGCACACGGTTGAAATTCAGGTTCAACCCCGACACCGCAGGGCTATAGCCCACATGGTCCGGCTGGCTGCTATCAATGCTTTTCACATAGGGCAGCGCACTGGCGTTCACCTTGAACTTGCCAGTCACTTCGCGCACCCCTGCCCGCTTTAACCCCGCCGCCATCTCGGCCAGATCATCGGTGGTCAGCGTCGGATCGCCACTGCCAACCAACACCAGATCACCCTTCAGACGTCCATTGCTAACCGGACCCGTCGCCATCAGCCGCGTCTTGAACCGAAACTCGGAACCCAATGAATCCAATGCATAAAGTGCGGTGATCGTCTTGGTCACACTGGCTGGAGGTTGCGCCAGAATGGGGTTCCCGCTCTCCAAAATCAGCCCCGTCTTGGCATCCGCCACCACAAAGCCAACCTTGCCACCCAAACGCGCATTGGCAATCAGCGCATCCGCCCCGCGAACCGCCCTTTTACGGAAATCCCCAGCGCGGGGCTTGGGCCTGATCGAGGCAACAGGTGCTTCGGCCAAGGCCACATTTGAAACGCTTGCAAGCAATGCGCCAATGACAAATCGTCGTGTGAAATTATCGCTCATGATACCGAGTTATAATCAATCCCGCACCCTAAGAACAATGCCCGTTTTGTACTTTCCATTTATCATGTCGCAGCCTAAATTGCCCGAATGTTACGCGCCGCCGCCCTCATGTTCATCGCCATGTCACTGATCCCGATGGGCGACACGGCGGGCAAACTCCTCGTCACTGGGCATGGCTTCAATCCGTTCTTTCTGGCGTGGTCCCGCTTTGGCCTTGGCGCGTTGATGGTATTCTCGTTCCTGCCGCGTGATCAGTTGGACTTTCGCCTGTTTCTGGACTGGCGCATATGGTTGCGTGGCCTGCTCATCACTGCGGGCATATCCTCAATCCTGACCGCGCTGCAAACCGAAGCTTTATCCACCGTATTTGGCGCCTTCTTTATCGGCCCGATCCTGTCGTTTTTCCTATCGGCGTGGTTGCTGAACGAACAAATCACCCGCAAGCAAACTGCCCTACTTCTATTGGGGTTTTGCGGTGTGCTGTTGGTGGTCAAACCCGGCTTTGGCATGACCCCTGGCCTTGGTTTCGCCGTGCTCGCAGGGCTGTGCTACGGCAGTTACCTCACTGCCAGCAGATGGCTCGCCCATGCCGCCCCGCCCCGTGCATTGCTGTTCAGCCACTTGATGATTGGCGCGCTGGTGCTGGCCCCGCTTGGCCTTGCCCACATCCCCGCATTCACCCCGCAAGTCACGGCATTAACCCTGTTCTCGGCCTTTGCCTCAATGGCCGGAAACCTGCTATTGATCGTGGCCTACCGCATAGCCCCCGCCTCCACCCTCGCACCTTTCGTTTATTTCCAACTGATCGCCGCCACCATCCTTGGCTGGGCCGTCTTCAATGACTGGCCCGATGCAATCACCCTCATCGGACTCGCCTTACTGATCAGCACCGGCATCGGCTCGGCAATGCTAAAACGCTAGTGCTTCCAATCGCCCCGTGCTCGAATATCGGTCGAGGAAACATCCACCATCGGCACATTGATAAAACACCACGCGGGCGGGGGCGCATCCGCCAGCATCCCCGATTGATTGCCCCGCAGCCGAAACTCCTCATAGCGTTTCGCTGCCTTGGACATCCGCGCCGATGTCCTGTCACCAGGCCGTGCAATCACCCCGACAGGCACATTTTCCATGATCCATTCCCAGCGCTGCCAGCGGTGGAACTGCGCCAAATTATCCGCACCCATCAGCCAGACAAACCGCCCCCCCCGCCGCCGCTCAAACAAAGCCTCCAGCGTCTGGGCCGTATACCGCGTGCCCACCTGCGCCTCAAAATCTGTCACCTTGATGTTTGGGTGATCCGAGATCGCCCGACACGCCGCCAGCCGTGTCTCCATCGCCGCGGGAGCGTCCGCCTTCAACGGATTTCCCGGCGACACCAGCCACCAAACCTGATCCAGATTAAACCGCTTTAACGCCGCCTTGGAAATATGCACATGCCCACGGTGCGGCGGATCAAACGAGCCGCCCAACAGGCCGATGCGTTGGCCACGATGTGCAACCGGCAGCGCTGCAGAAAAGTGTTTCTGTGTGCTCACCTCATGCCCCACCACACTTCATGTATCCGGTCAACAGATCGCGCCATGCAGGCTTTGGCCGGAACCCTTTGACAATCCCGTCCCCGCCCCAGAACTGCCGACATCCCGTGCTGGATCATATAGGCTGGGTGATAATCTGGCGGCCCGACCCGTTTCATTTCACGGCAGAGCGCCTGATGCCGGGGGGATCCATTGCCGCCAAACACCTTTAGCGCTGCCTCCAATTTTCGCATTTTCCTTGCACCCAGCGTTTCGCGGACTTGCATCGCAATCACCTGCCCCGCCTGATGGGCGCTTTTATCCTTAACCCGTTTACTGTCATAGACAGCACGCAACTGCATCACAATAAACAAATCTACGGCTTTGTCATAGTCGCCGCGCTTGGCGCAAGCGAGAACCCCAAGCGCCAGATCGGCAGGCGAATATTCTGCCTTTGCTCCGGCCAGATCAACACAACCTACCTTATGCATTGGGGCAAGGTTCCCCTGCGTCTCGATGTTCAAAACTTGCGTAAATGCCATAAAGGGCACCATCAGGAATATCGGTAAAATCATCCGAAACCACATACTAAGTTACTCCGTCTCGCTTGACCGCGCCCAAAGGTTGATCGCCTCATCCCCCGCCAGCGCATCAATCTCTGCCAGCTCCTTGGCGCTGAATTCCAGATTTTCAACCGCCCCGACACAATCCAGAACCTGCGCAGGCTTTGACGCCCCGATCAGCGCCGTGGTGATGCCGCCATCGCGCAGCACCCATGCAATCGCCATCTGCGCCAGAGTCTGCCCGCGACGCTCGGCTATCGCATTCAACCCGCGAATGCTGTCAAGCGCATGATCACTCAGCATTTCGGGCAACAGAGATTTTCCCTGCATTGCACGGCTACCGTCTGGCACCCCTTTCAGGTATTTATTGGTCAGCATCCCCTGCGCCAGCGGCGTGAACGCGATCGAGCCGATGCCCAACCCCGCCAAGGTTTCTTTCAATCCGTCTGTTTCGACCCAGCGGTTCAACATGTTATAGGCTGGCTGATGGATCAGACAAGGCGTGCCCAGATCATTCAAAATCGCCACCGCCTCGCGGGTCCGTTCCGAATTATACGATGAAATTCCGGCATAAAGCGCCTTGCCCGAGCGCACAATCTGGTCCAGCGCCCCCATGGTTTCCTCAAGCGGGGTGTCAGGATCAAACCGGTGCGAATAGAAAATATCCACATACTCCAGCCCCATCCGTTTCAACGACGCATCACAAGACGCAATCAGATATTTCCGGCTGCCCCATTCGCCATAGGGGCCGGGCCACATGTCATATCCGGCCTTGGAGGAAATGATCAGCTCGTCACGATACCCCGCAAAATCTGTCTTTAGAATTTCGCCAAAGGCAGATTCAGCACTGCCCGCAGGTGGTCCGTAATTGTTGGCCAGATCAAAATGCGTAATCCCAGCATCAAACGCCGTTTGACACATCGCGCGTTTGACCTCATGCGGCGTGTCATGGCCAAAATTGTGCCACAACCCCATCGAAATAGCGGGCAATTTCACCCCTGAATTGCCACAGCGACGATAGACCATTTTATCGTAACGATCCTCGGCGGGGTGATAGGCTTGGGGAAATAGGTTTGGTGTAGGTATTCTACTCATGACAGCGCTCCGTTTGCTGGATCGAATACCATCGATACCGGATGGGTCGGTTTTTTCAAAGCTGTATTCATGTGATTGCCCACCGCCGCCCGTTTGGGTATCAAGGCCACCAGCACAAGAATCCCATTCAGGAGCATCCCTCATGGCAGCCTATCAATACGTATACTTCATGGACGGCGTGTCCAAAACCTATCCCGGCGGCAAAAAGCTATTTGAAAACATCCACCTGAACTTCCTGCCCGGCGTGAAAATCGGCGTGGTCGGCGTGAACGGCTCGGGTAAATCCACCTTGATGAAAATCATGGCTGGCATGGACAAGGATTTCACCGGCGAGGCATGGGTCGCCGAGGGTGCCAAGGTTGGCTATCTGCCACAGGAACCGACGCTGGACACCTCCCTCACCGTGCGTGAAAACGTGATGCTTGGGGTCGCGGAAAAGAAAGCCATTCTGGATCGCTATAACGCACTGGCCATGAACTATTCAGATGAAACCGCCGACGAAATGGCCCAATTGCAAGACGAGATCGACGCGCAGAACCTCTGGGATCTGGACGCCCAGATCGACGTGTCGATGGAGGCCCTGCGCTGCCCCGCCGATGACGCCGACGTCAGCACGCTTTCGGGCGGTGAAATGCGCCGTGTCGCGCTGTGCAAACTGCTGCTCGAAGCGCCCGACATGCTGCTGCTGGATGAGCCAACCAACCACCTCGACGCCGAGACCATCGCATGGCTGCAAAACCACCTGATGGCCTACAAAGGCACCATCCTGATCGTCACCCATGACCGTTATTTCCTCGATGATATCACCTCGTGGATTTTGGAGCTGGACCGCGGCCAAGGTGTGCCATGGGAGGGCAACTATTCCTCATGGCTGGAACAAAAGGCCAAGCGTCTGTCAAAAGAGGCCCGCGAGGATAAATCCCGCCAGAAAACGCTGGAACGCGAACTGGAATGGATGCGCGCCTCGCCAAAGGCCCGCCAAGCCAAATCCAAGGCACGGATCAACGCCTATAACGACATGGCCAACATGTCCGAGCGCGAGAAAATGGGCAAGGCGCAGATCATCATCCCGAACGGGCCGCGCCTTGGCGGCAAGGTGATCGAGGTCGAGGGGCTGAAGAAAGCCATGGGCGACAAACTGTTGATCGAGGACCTTACCTTCTCGATCCCCCCCGGTGCGATTGTCGGCGTGATCGGCCCCAACGGTGCTGGTAAAACCACGCTGTTCCGGATGATGACCGGCCAAGAACAGCCCGATGCGGGGTCGGTGACCTTCGGCGACACCGTGCAGCTATCCTACGTCGATCAATCCCGCGATGATCTGATTGATACCGCCACTGTGTGGGAGGCCGTGACCGACAGCCAAGACATCATCATGCTTGGCGACGCTGAAATGAACTCGCGGGCCTATTGCTCGGCGTTCAATTTCAAAGGCGGCGACCAGCAGAAAAAGCTCTCGATGCTGTCAGGTGGCGAGCGCAACCGCGTCCACATGGCCCGCCTGCTGCGCTCCGGCGGCAACGTGCTGCTGCTCGATGAGCCGACCAACGATCTAGACGTCGAAACCCTACGCGCACTCGAGGACGCGCTGGTCGATTTCGCCGGCTGCGCCGTGGTCATCTCGCACGACCGGTTCTTCTTGGATCGGATTTGCACCCACATTCTGGCGTTCGAGGGCGAAGCGCACGTCGAATGGTTCGAGGGCAACTTCGAGGAATATGAGGAAGACAAGAAACGTCGTCTGGGCGCGGACGCACTGGAGCCGAAACGGGTGAAGTTTAAGAAGTTTGTGCGTTGATGGACTTCGTATCTCTCCTATCGGCATTTGGCGTGGGGGCTATTGTTTCTGCGGTTATTCAAAACTTTCTCACCACGAGGGCACAGGATAAACGAAATGCGTTTTCCGAACGCAAAGAAGCGTATGTCGGATTGTGGGAGGCATTTCATCGGCAAGATATTGCGCGACATACAAAAGACAGCGAGTTTGATGTTGGACATTGGATGTTGCGATGTGAACTTGTGGCATCTGAGAAAGTATTAGAAAGGCTGAGGGACTGGAGCGCAATGACCCCGGGATCAGACAAAAGAATTGCGGCAACAAACCAATTGAAGGCTACAATGCGGGATGATCTTGGTATTTCCAAACACAATCTGTAATCCCCCAACTTGACCCACATCAAAGACACCTCCACCCACAACCCTATCCTAACCCGCACCCCAAAACCTGTGATCCAAGGATACGAAATGCGCACCCTACCGGACAAGATCATTGAACTCACCCTGCCCTCGGGCGCCAAGGTCAATGTCGATGCCAACGGCTATCTGACCGATCAGCACGACTGGACCCCCGAATTCACCGACTACCGCGCAGGCGTCGAGGGCATCACCCTGACCCCGCTGCACCTTGAAATCATCAAATTCATCCGCACATCCGAGCAAGAAAAAGGCGTCATGCCCGACGTGCGCTTTGTGTTCAAATATCTGGCGAAACGCGACGGGCTGAACAAAGCTGGATCAAAGGCAGCCCTCTACGCCCTGTTCCCCTACGGCTACACCGGCCAAGCCATCAAAATGGCCGGCATGAAGCAACCCCGCGCATGGTCCACGGGCTAATCCATTTTCGTTCCATAAATATCCGCGCCGCAGGCACACTTAATAATAAAGCAGCCCGCAGGGCTTCCGTTAAGCTGACTTCGCCACCCAAGCCTGTATCTGCGGCGACTGCATCGCGCCAGATTGCCGTGCCACCTCACGCCCACCCTTAAACAGCGCCATCGTCGGTATCCCGCGAATATTATAGCGTTGTGACGCCTTTGGATGCGCCTCGGTGTTGATCTTGGCAAACCGAACATGCGGCTCCATCTTTTCAGCCGCCATCAAAAATTGCGGCGCCATCATCCGGCACGGCCCACACCACGGCGCCCAGAAATCCACCACCAGCGGCACGTCGTCATTTTTCGCCGCCGTGACCAATGTCGCCAGATCAATCTCGGCCACCTTGCCGGTGATCAACCAAGCACCGCATTTACCGCACTTGGGCCGGTCGCCAATTTTATCCGCCGGAAACCGCCCAACCGCGCCACATTCCAGACAGGTGCATTTCAATGGTTTGCTCATCTCGTCTCTCCGTAAATCATTCGTTGCCCTCAATATAGGGCAACCGACCAGCGATTGTTACAGCGCCAATTCGCCGCGCATCAGCACCACGCCCTGCCCACCAACCTTGACGCCCGTTGGCACCTCGCGTGGGCCTAAAACCTCGACCTGCGCCGATCCCGCGCGCCCCATCCAGTGCCCCTGCTCGGCCACAAAAGACGCACCTTCAATCAACCCGTGATGCCAAAAATAGGCCGCCATGCACCCTGTTGCGGATCCGGTAAACGGATCCTCCGCAGGCATCGGTGGCGGCAACAACAGCCGCGCAAACGTATCTCCCGCCGCAGTTTCCCCTTCACGCACCACCAAAAACGGCTCCATCGCCTTATCCGCGTCCAACCCGCGCGCCGCATGATACGCCTCAAGCCGCTTCAAATCCAGCACCGCACGGCGCAAAGCCGCCTTATTCCGCAGCACCGCAATGCAAAACGGCGTGCCGGTTGAAACCGTTTGCGGCACACCAACGATGTCATCGGCGGTTAACCCGTAAAGCCCTGCAATCTCGGCCGGATCATGCATCTCGCCAAACTCTGGCGCTGCTTGGGTCATGGTAATCACCCCGTCCGCCACCGAAATCGGCAACACACCCGCGCCAACCTCGAGCGTAAACTCCGCCCGCCCGCCAACCAGCGACACCAGCCCGCGGTCCAGCAGGGATGTCACTGTGGCAATCGTCGGATGCCCCGCCATCAAAATTTCCTGATGCGCCACATAATACCGCACCCCGAAATCCGCCACATCCGATCCCACCAGATAGGCGCATTCCGACAGCGACGTTTCATTGACCAGCGCCAACCGCTGCTCAACGCTCAACCCGTCCGCCCCATGCACCACCACACAGGCGTTGCCGCCAAAGGGCCGCGTGGTAAACGCGTCCACCCAGTCAAATGGATAAATCATTAGTGAACTGCCACCGGTGCCAAATCATTCTGGCGCGCCAGCATAAAGGCCAGATTGCGGTCCTTGACCAGCGCCAACCGCTCGCCATCCGATTTGCACACGGCATACAGCTGTAAAGCGCCTTGCGCCGCCTCCCGCACCTCTTTGGGCAGGTCCGCCACATCAACGGCCGTGATATAAACGATATTGTCCTGACCCTCGGGGCCAAATTCATACTTGGTATCCATCTCGCGCCTCCTTGGCTATCGTTTGATAATCGTAATCGTCTGAACCACCGCATCAGGCGTCGCCCGCGCAAGGTCTATGTGCAACAAACCGTTTTCCATTGCGGCCTCCCCCACTTCAACCCCGTCCGCCAAAACGAAACTCTTTTGAAACTGCCGCGCCGCAATCCCGCGATGCAAAAACACGCGGCCCTCGTCTACCTCGCCTTGGCGACCACGCACCACCAGCTGGCGATCCTCGACAGTGATAGATAGTTCAGCTTCGCCAAACCCTGCCACCGCCAGTGTGATGCGGTAACTGTGCTCGCTGGTTTGCTCGATATTAAAGGGCGGATACCCATCCGTGCCGGATTTCGCCGTACGTTCCATCAGTCGTTCCAACTGATCGAACCCCAGCAAAAAGGGATGTGTGCTCAGCGTTAATTTCGTCATCAACATGTCCTTCATCAAGCGACAGTTCAGTGCAGGCCCCGCATGCGGCAACCCGTTCCCTTAAGATATGGGCAGCCATAGCTCACAGTGCAAGGGCACCTGATCACGCCAAACCCTTCCCGCAGCGTAAAAAAACGGCTATTCAGAATGTTCTAGTAACCGACTCACGGTAACAATGCCCCAATGAACACCCCTATTGAAATGAACCATGATGACGTGCAGCGCGTCCGGCTAGAGGTTTTACGCCGCGAGCATCGCGATCTGGACGAGGCGATCCATGCGCTTCAAGAGGTCCGGCGTGGCGATCAGCTGACAATCCGCCGCCTGAAAACCCAGAAATTGCGTCTGAAAGACCAGATCGCCGCGATAGAAGACGACTTGACCCCCGATATTATTGCGTGATCTTGCGCAATCGGTATAGTTCGCGCTCGCAATGTAGGATGGCACAATGACAAAGACAAAAATTGGGGCCGACGTAAAAATCGGCATCATCATGGGCTCCCAGTCAGATTGGCCCACCATGAAGCTGGCCGCGGATATTCTTGATGAACTTGGCATCGCCTACGAGACAAAAATCGTTTCGGCGCACCGCACACCGGATCGGTTATGGGACTACGGCAAAACCGCTGTTGATCGTGGCTTGCAGGTGATCATCGCGGGCGCTGGTGGGGCCGCGCATCTGCCCGGTATGATGGCCAGCAAAACCCGCATTCCGGTGGTTGGCGTTCCGATTCAGACCAAAGCGCTATCTGGCGTCGATAGCCTCTATTCTATCGTGCAAATGCCCAAAGGCTTTCCTGTGGCCACTATGGCGATCGGGGTAGCAGGCGCTGCCAACGCGGGCCTGATGGCCGCTGGCATCCTCGCGCTGAATGATGCCGCTTTGGCCACGCGGCTTGATGCTTGGCGCGCCGCCCTGTCGGCCTCAATTCCGGATGCCCCATCTGATGAGTAATCCACTCCCCCCCGCCTTGGCCCAAGGCGCAACCATCGGCATCCTTGGCGGCGGGCAGTTGGGCCGCATGCTCTCGGTCGCCGCCTCCCGTCTCGGATTCAAAACCCATATATTCGAGCCCGGTGCCAATCCCCCCGCAGGCCACGTCGCCGATCAGGTGACCACTGCCTCCTATGACGATGATACTGCCCTTACGGATTTTGCCAAAGCCGTCGATGTGATCACCTATGAGTTCGAGAACATCCCAACATCAGCGCTGGATACACTGGAACGCCTTCGCCCGATCCATCCGAACCGCCGTGCATTGGCCACCTCGCAGGACCGGCTGACCGAAAAGGAATTCCTGCAATCGCTAGGGCTAAACACCGCCCCTTTTGCAACCGTCGATACGCTGGATGATCTAACCGCCGCCCTTGAAATCACAGGCACCCCTGCCATCCTGAAAACGCGGCGCTTTGGCTATGACGGCAAGGGCCAAGCCCGCATCATGGCCACGGGTGACGCCGCCAAAGCCCACACCGACATGGCGGGCGCCCCCAGCCTGCTGGAAGGGTTCATTGCTTTCAGTCACGAGGTCTCGGTTATCGCTGCACGCGGTCAACACGGCGATATCGCTTGCTTTGATCCCGGTGAAAACGTGCATGTGGATGGCATCCTGCGCACAACCACTGTGCCCGCCACCCTGACCACCGCGCAAACCACCGACGCGGTTCTGCTGGCTGCCCGCATCCTGAATGAGCTGGATTATGTCGGTGTCATGGGGGTTGAGCTCTTCGTCACCCCTCAAGGGCTGATCGTCAACGAATTCGCGCCGCGCGTGCACAATTCCGGCCACTGGACCCAGAACGGCTGTGCGATTGACCAGTTTGAACAACATATACGTGCTGTGGCAGGCTGGCCGCTTGGCGACGGTAAACGCCACTGCGACGTCACAATGGAAAACCTGATCGGCGATGATATGGACCGCGTCGCCACACTGGCAGCAGAACCAAATACCGCGCTGCACCTCTACGGCAAAGCCGATATAAAAGAGGGCCGCAAAATGGGCCACGTAAACCGGATCACCACCTAACCCAATCATTGTTCCACAAATATCCCCGCCGGAGGCATAATATCTCTTTGGCGCTACTCGAAACTCAACCGCACCGCATCCGCATAGCTCAAATCGCGATCAAACGCACCGGTGGCCAAAAACAGTTTCACCTGCGCCACCACCAGCGGGCTGTTCATCATATAGGTGTGCGTCACCGGCAAAACGATATGGTCGCGCATCCCCTCCAGCCGCGTCGCCGCAACCGAAACCTTGCCATCATCCGCCCCGGTGATCATCGCCGAATACATCGGGTTCAACGACCTGTTTCCAGCAATAATGCCCAGTTCATACCCCGCAGCCCCCAACCGGTTTGGAACTGACCCCTGATCCGTGCCCAGCTCCATCCCCGCCGGACCATTGATCATCTGGAACAACTCCCAGTCGCCCAGCAGATCAACCAGTTCCGACCCGCTGTTGGGCGGGGCCATCATCACCACGCGGCCCGTTTTTTCAGAACGGTTTTGTGCCAGATACATCCGCACCAGAATGCCGCCCATCGAATGCGTCACGAAATGCACCTTCTGGCCTTCGCACCCTTCCACCGCTTCCGGCAGCCCATGCAAAACCAGTTCTTCCAGCGGTTCGCGCGTGGAGGGGTAGGAAATATTCACCACCTCGTATCCATCATGCGACAAGGCCTGTTCCATCAGCATCAATGATGCATTGGAACGCGCCAGCCCATGCACCAAAATCGCGCAATCGGCATTGGCCAGCCCGGGGAACAACAAGAAGATAAAGATCAATAACCGTTTCATATCCAGCCATATAGCCCTTGCGATGCAGCGTTAAAAGGTCAGATAACCCATACCCTTAGCGGCGCATTGACACTGCAACCCCACCCAGCACCAACAGGCTGGCCACAATGATCCGCATGCTCATCGTTTCATCCAGAAATACGATGCCGCCAGCCATCGCAATCACCGGCACGCTTAACTGCGCCACAGCCGCTTTTGTTGCCCCCAGTTGCGGTAAAATCCGGTACCATAGCGCATAGCCCAACCCCGAGGTCACACCGCCCGACAAAGCCGCCAACACCACGCCCCACGCGGTGATCCGGTCCGGCAAGATAACGAACACCAACACAGCCAGCGGCATCGCCAGCAGGAAATTCATCGCGGTAGACCCCAGCGCATCCGTAGCCCCGCGCCCCAACAACGAATAGGTACCCCACCCCAACGCCGCCGCCGCCATCAACACGCCACCGACAAGCGGTAGGGACGCGCCAGCGCCAGGCCACAACAACCAAACCAGCCCGCTGAACGCCAATCCTGCCCCAAGCCATCGCTGTAGCGGCACCTCTTCACGCAAGATTATCGCGCCTGCAAACATCGTCACCTGCACCCCGCCAAACAACAAAAGCGCGCCCACCCCTGCAGGCAGGCTGACATAAGCAAAGGAAAACCCCAGCATATAAAGCGCCAAGGACAACGGACCTATCGCATCTTTCAGACGGGGCCGCAGGACGGGGTTCACCCCGCCGCCCCTAACCCAAACCAGCACCCCCAGCACAGCCGCTCCGGCAGCCAGCCGAACAGTCGCGAAAGCAGCCGGTCCCATCCCCGCATCCACCAAAGCCAACCGGTTCAGCACCGAATTGGCGGCGAATGCGATCATGGCGAGGGTGGTGAGAAGGATCAGGCGCATGGGTTTTACCCTAGCTTTTGCATAGCTTCGCGCATTCGGTTTGCCCGTTCAATATCTTTTTCACGCCCAAACAGCCTGAAAATATTCATCACTTCGGTATGTTCGGGAACAAACAACACAACGCCTTGTCGCACAATCTTCTGGCGTGTTTTTGGCAACACTGGATGCCAGCCACTTTGATGCCGAACCTCCAACCCCGCCATAACTTCGACCCCCACCCCAAGAACCCTGTGCTTTAACAATATATCGGACCGGAAGCGCCCAGCACCAGAACCTGCGCAATTCTCGCATTCCCATTCCTGACCAAGTGCCAACCCGTCTTTTTTTGAAACCAGAATATCTATGTCGCCAATTGGCCCGGGATCGAACCCGTGCAGCGCCATTGATACGCTGCCGATAATCCACCACGGATCGGTTGCCAACTGCATCTGGTTCGCACACTCCAGCAAAGCCGATTCAAAAGACTTTGTAAGCCCCATGCAAACTGTCTCCTGCTTCATTGTGATTGACCCATCTGTAAATACCCTCGTTGTACGCTGATAGGTAGTCCACAAAAACCAGCGACCACCACGCATAAAAAAGGGGCCACCACGCATAAAAAAGGGGCCACCCAAAGGCAGCCCCTAAATCGTATTGCATGTGACGACGTTAAGGCTCTCGGTGCTTGGCCTTATGGCCAAACACCTGCCGCCTACGTTCAAATCTTTTTCAAGATTTGAACGTTTACATCATGCCGCCCATACCGCCCATGCCACCCATGTCAGGCATACCGCCACCAGCAGCCGCTGGCGCTGGTTTATCGGCGATCATGGCTTCGGTGGTGATCAGCAGACCCGCGATAGAGGCTGCATCTTCCAGTGCTGTGCGCACAACTTTGGCCGGATCAATCACGCCGAATTTGAACATGTCGCCATATTCCTCAGACTGCGCGTTAAAGCCAAACGTTGCGTCATCAGATTCGCGAACCTTGCCAGCAACCACAGCCCCGTCAACACCCGCATTTTCAGCGATTTGACGCAGCGGCGCTTCCAGCGCACGACGAACGATTGCAACACCGGCGTTTTGGTCCGAGTTGTCACCTTTAACTGAGGACAGCGCTTTGGCTGCCGTCATCAGGGCAACACCACCACCAACAACAACACCTTCTTGCACGGCCGCACGGGTCGCGTTCAGGGCATCGTCAACGCGGTCTTTGCGCTCTTTCACTTCGATTTCGGTCATGCCGCCAACGCGGATAACAGCAACACCACCGGCCAATTTGGCCACGCGCTCTTGCAGTTTTTCCTTGTCGTAATCTGATGTGGTTTCTTCGATCTGAGTGCGGATCTGGGTGACGCGCGCTTCGATCTCGGCTTTTTCACCGTTACCATCAATGATTGTGGTCTCGTCTTTGGTGATTTGGATCTTCTTGGCGGAGCCCAGCATGTCGATGGTGACATATTCCAGTTTCATACCCAGATCTTCAGAGATCACCTGACCACCGGTCAGAATGCCGATGTCTTGCAACATGGCTTTGCGACGATCGCCGAAACCAGGTGCTTTAACAGCTGCAATTTTCAGACCGCCACGCAGTTTGTTGACAACCAGAGTTGCCAGCGCTTCGCCGTCGATGTCCTCAGCGATGATCAGCAAAGGTTTGCCGGACTGGATCACAGCCTCAAGCAGCGGAACCATAGCTTGCAACGACGAAAGTTTCTTTTCGTGCAGCAGAACCATGCAGTCTTCCATCTCGGCGATCATTTTGTCAGGGTTGGTGACAAAATATGGGCTCAGGTAGCCGCGATCAAACTGCATGCCTTCAACAACTTCGGTTTCTGTTTCCAGACCTTTGTTCTCTTCAACAGTGATCACACCTTCATTGCCTACACGCTGCATAGCGTCGGCAATTTGCTGGCCAATATCGGATTCGCCATTGGCGGAAATGGTGCCGACCTGTGCAACTTCTGCACTGTCTTTCACTTCGCGCGCAGAATCCTTGATCGTTGCAACAGCAGCTGTTGTCGCCAGATCAATGCCGCGTTTCAAATCCATCGGGTTCATGCCAGCAGCAACCGATTTCAGACCTTCGCGAACAATCGCCTGGGCCAGAATGGTGGCTGTTGTTGTGCCGTCGCCTGCTTCGTCATTGGTGCGCGATGCTACTTCTTTCAGCATCTGTGCGCCCATGTTTTCGAACTTGTCTTCCAGTTCGATTTCTTTGGCAACAGTCACACCGTCTTTGGTGATGCGCGGTGCGCCAAACGATTTGTCGATCACTACGTTACGACCCTTGGGGCCCAATGTAACTTTTACAGCGTCGGCAAGAATGTTTACGCCAGCCAGCATACGATTGCGGGCGTCGGTATCGAATTTGACTTCTTTAGCCATTTTCTAAAACTCCTGATATTTCTTAAGATTGTGAAAGTGCAGCGACTAGCCCAGCAGGCCCATGATGTCGCTTTCTTTCATGATCAACAGCTCTTCGCCGTCAATCGAAACTTCGGTGCCGGACCATTTGCCAAACAACACTTTGTCGCCAGCTTTAACAGCCATGGCGATCAATTCGCCGCTGTCTTTGCGTGCACCCTCACCACAAGCGATAACTTCGCCC
Organism: Profundibacter sp.; assembly: GCF_056498605.1. NCBI lineage: Bacteria > Pseudomonadati > Pseudomonadota > Alphaproteobacteria > Rhodobacterales > Paracoccaceae > Profundibacter > Profundibacter sp. The sequence continues at coordinate 17,941 of NZ_JBSMEZ010000006.1, read as the reverse complement.
TCGGCTGGTTTTTCTTTTGCACTATCGGGAATAATCAACCCGCCAGCAGTTTTCTCTTCGCCTTCAAGGCGACGTACCAGAACACGGTCATGAAGTGGTGTAAAAGCCATCTTTGAACGCTCCTTTGATCAAGGTTAAAATCACATTATCACTCAATTGGGTCGAGTGCTAACAGAATGGATTTAGGGATGCAGGGGGGGGGAGTCAACCGACGGGTGTTGATTCTTTTATCCAAGCCCCGTCAACTTTGTCAAAAAAGCCCGACAATGCCGCGTTGATCGCCTCTGGCGCATCAATCGTGGACACATGCCCGCCCTGCGGCACCAGCATATATTCCGACCCCGCAATCGCGGCGTGCATCCGCTCGGATTTTTCCGGCACAGTTGCGGTGTCTTCGTCCCCCACAACGATCAGCGTTGGCGTTTTGATCTCGCCCAACCTGTCATAAACCCCCTCGCGTTCAATCACGCCGCGCACAGCCTTGGACATGCCCTTTCTGTCAGGAATCCGGCCCAAAAACCGCCGCCATCTATCGCACACTTCTTTTCGGTCGGGGTCTTTCAGAAACGTCTGACTAAACATAATCGGCATAACCGACCCGACCACAGGTTTCGCCCCGAACCAGCGCAAAACAAAATTCAGAAACTTGTATTTACCGTGATTTTCCTGTGGCTCCGGATCGGCACTGCTGTCCAGCACACTGATGGACCGCACCAGATCAGGATAATCCAGCGCCATACGCAACGCCACAAACCCGCCCATCGACAGGCCAACAAAATGGCACTTTTCAACCCCCAGTGCTGCGATCAACGCCGCCGCATCACCGGTCAACGTGTCCATGTCATATCCGCCCTCGGGCGCTTCGCTTTGCCCTTGGCCACGATGGTCATACGCAATGCAGCGGTATTTCCCCTTAAGATGGGCGATCTGGCTCTCGAACATCTCGGTGCTAAACAACAACCCGTGCGAGAACACCACAGCCACGTCGCCCGCCCCTGTATCGGTGTAATGCAGCCGAACCCCGTTCAAATCCAGATATGCCATTCATTCCCCCAAACCGTAACGATCACTGCCCCAGCATAGCACGGCCATTGATTTTCCACACTTAGTCGATACCTAATAGACCAACCCACCAGCGGAGCCTGAAAATGCGTTTCATCCTATCCTTCCTGTTATCCCTTCTCGCCCTGCCCACCTTTGCCCAATGCATCGGGGAAAACCTGCTTGAAACCATGAGCCCCGAGGACCGCGCCATTCTAGACGCCGCCGTTGCCGCACACCCCTATCCGTCCGGCAATCTGTGGCGGGCCCAAAAAGGCGACAACACCATCCACATCATAGGCACCATGCACCTGACTGACGAACGGCTGGACACCTACCTTGAACCGCTCTGGTCTATCGTTGACACCGCCGACTTGATCCTGCTCGAGGCCACCCGCGAAACAATGGAACAGCTCAAATCCGCGATGCTCACCGATGCGTCGCTGATGTTCATCACCGATGGTCCAACCCTACCCGACCGTCTGTCGCCCGAGGACTGGAGCCTGTTAACCGCAGAAATGTCCGCCCGTGGCATCCCCGGCTTTATGGTCAGCAAAATGCAGCCTTGGTATGTGTCAATGATGCTGGCAATTCCGCCCTGTGCTATGGCGGGGATGGCCGAGCAAAACGGGGTAGATCATCGCATCATGGCGCGGGCCGAAAGCCAGAACATAGCCACCCGTGCGCTTGAGCCTTTTGACATCCTGTTCTCGCTGTTTGGCAGCGATGATGATGGCAATGACGAGTTGGACAATATCCGTATGGCTCTAGGAACCGCCCAAAACGGCGACGCGCTGATTTCCACACTGATCGAGGCCTATCTGTCCGGCGACCACCGCGCCATCTGGGAATTGAACCGCCTTCAGGCCAGCGATGCCCTCCCTCTGGACCCAGACGCCGCCGCCGAAATGTTCATAGACCTTGAGACCACCATGCTGACCGACCGCAACGCCAACTGGATGGATGTGATCCTGCCCGCCACCGATAACGCCGACAACATCCTTGTCGCGGTTGGTGCTGCACATCTATCGGGTAAAAACGGCCTGCTCTATCTGTTGGAACAAGCGGGCTACACCCTGAGCCGTGTTGAAGGTTTTTAGCCTTCAACACGGCCATAGGTCGCCAACCCTTCGACCCCCTTGGGCGTCAGCATATAGACACCCACCTCGACCCGCTCAAACCAGCCGTAATGATCATCCGCCATGATCCGCGTCGCCTTGGGCACCGCGGCCCCCTTGGCCACCACCGCGCCCTTACAGGCCCCCTCGTCCGATAAATAGGTCGCGCAGCGCAGTGCATCTTGGCGATAAGATGTGACCAGACCCACCCGCGTCGCCCCGCCTGCATTCGGATCGCCCACACGCCGCGCAAATTCCCGTAACAACCGCCCCTTGCGCTTGGCCGACTTGCGCGGTTTATAAGGTGCCGGGTCCACCAGCACCTCGACAAACCCGTCGCGCAGCCGCACCGTCATCAGCCCCAGCCCCAATCGGCGGCACAGACCCAGATTGTCTTTCAATCCCTTACCGCCAACACGCGGCACCGCCAGATAAACCGCATCCGTCACCACCTGTCGCGCAATCCCCTGATGCAGCAACGCCAGTGAAAACCCCAGTTTCAACTCGACCAGCACAGGGTCTTCATCGCCGCGCACCGCCATCACATCCACGGCCCCAACCTCGCCCTTCACCTCATACCCCTGCGCCTCAAGGTAGGCTTTCACAGGGGGATATAGATCAGTCTCGCGGGGTTTGTTCATATCGCATCGCATCCTTGGTTCTCGACAGGTTATCGGCGCATAGAACGGGTGACAACCCGCCCCATCCCCCCTATAAGAACGCAAAATCGCAAACCCTATATACGGACACACCCCAATGATCAAAATCTTCGGCCACACCGCCCCCGACACCGATGCCACGGCTTCCGCCCTGATCTGGGCGTGGTATCTGAACGATATCGCCAAGAAACCCGCCACCGCCTACGTGCTGGGCGCGCCCAATACCGAGGCCGACTTTGTGCTGAAACGCTGGGGGTTCGAGACCCCCGAAGTGCTCACCGATCTGGAAGATGGCGAAAAAGTCGTGATCGTTGACACCAACAATCCGGCTGAGCTGCCCGCCAACATCGGCAACGCCGACATCCGCCAGATCATCGACCACCACGCGCTGGCAGGTGGCCTGATCACCAAGGGGCCGATCAACATCACCCTGCGCCCTGTCGCCGCCACTGCAACCGTAATGTATAGCATCATGCGTGAACCGGCGCTGGGTCAAATGCCCGATGCGATCAAGGGTCTGATCCTGTCCTGCATCCTGTCCGACACGCTGGAATTCCGCTCGCCAACCACCACCCCGCGCGATGTATCTGTGGCACACCGCCTGGCCAAAGACCTGAATCTGGACATCCCCGAATACGCGGCAGAAATGTTCAAAGCCAAATCCGACATCTCGCATTTCTCGGACGCCGAACTGCTGCGGCTGGACTCCAAAGTGTTCGACGTCGCCACCAGCAAATTCCGCGTCTCGGTGCTGGAAACCACATCGCCCGCCACCGTTTTGGAACGTCAGGCCAGCCTCATGGACAGCATGGCCGCCGTCGCAACCGAGGATGGCGTTGATCAGGTGCTGCTGTTCGTGGTCGATATCCTGAACGAGCAATCCACCCTGTTTATCCCAAATGACGCGGTGAAATCCGTTGCCGAAAAATCATTCGGCATCACCGTATCAGGCGACAGCGTGATCCTGCCCGGCGTCGTTAGCCGCAAAAAACAAATCATTCCAAATCTGAAAGTCTGAGCCGTGACACAAATCATCACGGCGCTGGCCGATATATCCGATCGCTACGACGCGCTTTATGTTGACCTGTGGGGCTGCCTGCACAACGGCGTCATCGCCTTCCCCGAGGCCGTCGCCGCCCTACAGGAATACCGCAAAACCGGCGGCACGGTGGTGTTGCTGACCAACGCCCCGCGCCACCGCGCCTCGGTGCAAAAACAGATCGAAGGCATGAATGTGCCCGCCGACAGCTGGGACACCATAGCGAGTTCCGGCGATAGTGCGCGCGCCAGCATGTTCCGTGGCGCTGTGGGAGAAAAAGTCTGGTATATCGGGCCGGATTCCGACCTGACGTTCTTTGATCCGATCAGCATCGTCAAAGACCCCGTCAACATATCGCGCGTGCCCTTGGAGCAAGCCGAAGGCATCGTCTGTATCGGCCCGTTTGATCCACACGCCGACCCGTCCGTGATGCGCCCCGAATTCCTGCTGGCCAAAACAAAGGGGCTAAAACTGCTCTGCGCCAATCCCGATCTGGTGGTCGACCGTGGCGGCGTGCGCGAATATTGCGCTGGCGCTCTGGCAGCACTTTACACCGAAATGGGCGGCGAAGTGGTTTACGTCGGCAAACCCTATCCGGCGATTTACGACCTTGCCCGCCGACGTCTGGACGCGGTGAAAACCGGCATCCCCGACAGCCGCATCCTGTGCATCGGCGACGGCATAGCGACCGACATAAAGGGCGCGATGGGCGAAGACCTTGACGCGTTGTTCATCTCGGGCGGATTGGCCGCGACGGAAACCAAAACCACCGATCAACCAGACAAAGAAGCGCTTGAAGCTTACCTTGCAAAAGAAATGACAACGGCCCGCTTCACCATGGGCCAACTGCGTTAGGACACCGCCATGACCGCACCTGAAATCGGCACGATCTATCTAGAAGACCTTGAAATTGGCCTGTCCCGCTCGATCACCAAAGTGATTGACGAACATGCGATCAACCTGTTTGCCGAAGTCAGCGAAGACCGCAACCCGCTGCATCTGGATGACGCGGCAGGAAAGGCGTCGATCTTCAAAACCCGCATCGCGCACGGTATGCTGTCCGCTGGCCTGTTCTCCGCCCTGATTGGCGAGCGTCTGCCCGGTCATGGCTCCATCTACATGTCGCAAAACCTGCGCTTCACCGCCCCCGTGCGCATTGGCGACACCGTGACAGCCACCGTCACCGTCACCAACATCATCCCTGAAAAACGCCGCGTGGCGCTGGATTGTATCGCCCGCGTGGGCGAAACGACCGTCATCACCGGTGACGCCTTGGTGCTTGCACCCACCCGCGCCAAAAGCTAACCACATCCCATGCATATCATCCGTGATTATCAGTATGCCGAACTTGAAGACCGTGGCGCTTCCGCCGCGATCGGAAATTTTGACGGCGTCCATCTGGGCCACCAAGCAGTGATCGATATTGCCCGCAGCCACGCCACCGATCTGGACTGCCCGCTGGGTGTGGTAACGTTCGAGCCGCACCCGCGCCAATACTTCGCCCCCGACGCCCCCGCGTTCCGGCTGATGGGGTTCGAGGCCCGCGCCAGCCAGTTGCAAAAAATCGGGGTGGAAAAACTGTTTGAACTGAACTTCAACAACCTTTTGTCCAACCTGACGGCTGAAGAATTCGCCAGCGATGTGATCAAAGACGGCTTGGGCCTGAAACACGTCGTGGTTGGCGCTGATTTTCATTTCGGCAAGGGGCGCAGCGGTGATGCGTCTGATCTGGTCCGGTTTGGTGCGCAAATGGGCTTTGGCGTCACCGTGGCCGACCTGATCGAGGTTGGCGATGGCGAGGTTTCCTCGACCGCGATCCGCGCCGCTTTAACTGATGGCCGCCCCGCTGATGCCGCCAAAATGCTCGGCCATTGGCACCGTATCGAGGGCGAAGTCATACGCGGCGATCAACGCGGCCGCGAATTGGGCTTTCCCACCGCCAACATGTCAATCACCGGCCTGCACCCACCAAAATTCGGCGTTTACGCGGTGAAAATAGACGTGCTGACCGGCCCGCATTCCGGCAGCTATAATGGGGCCGCCAGCATGGGGGTGCGCCCGATGTTCGGGGAAAACCTGCCAAACCTTGAAACCTTTATCTTTGATTTCAAAGGCGACATCTACGGTGCCCATGTGTCCGTCGCCTTGGTTGAATATTTGCGCCCCGAAGCAAAGTTCGACAGCCTTGAGGCGCTGATCACCCAGATGAACGCTGACTGCACCCGCACGCGCGAAATCCTAGATAATGTCTGATGATCCCATAAACCGCGCAGGATTGCGCGACCGGTTCTGGGAAAATGTGCCGCTAAAAAACCTTGTCCCGAGAGAATGGGAAGCGCTGTGCGACGGCTGCGGTAAATGCTGCCTCAATAAACTCGAAGACCCCGACACAGGCGAAATCGCCTTTACCCGCGTCGCCTGCCGCCTGCTGGATGGCGAAACCTGCCACTGTGGCCAATATGACATTCGCCTGCAATTCGTGCCCGACTGTGTCCACCTGACCCCGCAAAACATCAGCAAAATCGCCTACTGGATGCCCTCGACCTGCGCCTACCGTCTGGTCTATGACGGCAAACCGCTCTACGATTGGCATCCGCTGATATCGGGCAGCGCCCAAACGGTGCATGATGCGGGCCAATCCGTGCGCGGCTGGACCGTGCCGGAATTCGAAGTGCCCGAAGAAGAATGGGAAGACCATATAATCGAGGATCTATAGATGTTTTTTGCTTCAGATAACACCGGCCCTGTCCACCCAAGTATCATGGATGCGTTAAACCGTGCCAACACCGGATACGCCATGCCCTACGGCGATGACGCGATGATGGACAAGGTGCGTGGCCAGATCCGCGAGGTCTTTGAAGCCCCCGATGCCGCCGTCTATCTGGTCTCGACCGGCACGGCGTCCAACTCGTTAATCCTCGCCACTCTGGCGCAGCCGTGGGAAACCATATTTTGCTCTCCCGTCGCCCACATCCACGAGGACGAATGCAACGCGCCGGAATTTTTTACCGGCGGCACCAAGCTCACCCTCGTTGGTGGCCCGAACGCAAAAATCGATCCCGACAAACTGCGCCGTAAAATTGAGGCCGAGGAAACCCGCGGCGTCCACGGCCCGCAACGCGGCCCCCTGTCGATCACCCAAGTGACCGAACGCGGTACGGTCTATTCCGTCGATGAAATTAAAACTCTCTGTGACATCGCCAAATCATACGGCATGTCCACCCACCTGGACGGCGCACGCTTTGCCAACGCACTTGCTGCGCTTGGTTGCACGCCCGCCGAAATGACATGGAAGGCCGGCATTGATGCTGTCAGCTTTGGTGGCACCAAAAACGGCTGCATGGGGGTCGAAGCGGTGATCTTTTTCGATCCCGAACACGCGTGGGAGTTCGAGCTGCGCCGCAAACGCGGGGCGCACCTGCCCTCCAAGAACCGCTATATGGCAGCGCAAATGTCGGCCTATTTATCCGGTGATCTGTGGCTCCAAACCGCCCGATCCGCCAACGCCGCAACAGCCCGCCTGACAGCGGGGTTAAAGCAAATGGAAAACACTTCGTTTCTACATGAACCCGAGGCCAACATTATATTCGCCAGATGGCCCCGTGCGGGCCACCAGCGGTTGCATGATGCGGGGGCGCAGTATTATGTGATCGAGGGCGCGCTAGACGGCGATGATCCAGATGAAATCCTGACCGCGCGTCTGGTTTGTGACTGGTCCGCGACCGAGGAAAACATCGACCGGTTTCTGGCACTGGTCAGAGGCTAAGAAATTCAGAAATCGCCGCCGCCACCTGCGCACTATGGGTGATCGGAACCATATGCGATGCCCCCTCGACCTTAACCCGCTGCACATCCGGCAACCGTGCTGCCAGCGCATCATTAATAGCGGCCACAATGCTGGGCGATGCTGTGCCCTCAACCAGTAACACAGGGCATTTCACCCCCTCCAGCAGCCCCGCTACCGCCATCCCCGCACTATCGTCATAAAGGGTTGGCACCGTCGCCGGGATCAAACCAATACGTTTCGTCACATAGGCCCGCATTTCGGCGGGCAACTTTACCCAATCCGCACCCGTCCCCCATACATCGGTGAACGCTTGCGCTGCGGCCTCGTCTGCCCCGCGCTGCATCGCATCCACAAACGGCTGAAATTCCTGTGTATGGTCCGCATAGGCAGCCGTGCCCTTTGCCACAGCAAAAAACACCGGCTCGATCATCGTCAGACTGCGCACCATATCAGGCCGCTCCAACGCCAACCGCAGCGCCACCGTTGCCCCGAAGGAATGCCCGATCAGATGCATCGGGCGCTTCAGAAACCCACCCGCATCCGCAGTGCAAATGCTATGATAATCACCCGCCCCATCCCAGTCCGCCGATTTCCCGTGACCGCGAAAATCAAACCCGGTCATGGCTAACCCATCCGCTAGATGCCCCGCCACACCGCGCCACGCATCCGATGAGGCAAGCGAGCAATGCAACAGCAATGCCGCCTGCGCCCCCGCTCCCCAAACTTGCGAATAAACCACCGGCTAACCAATGCTCTCCAGATACCAATCTAGATCATCCAGCCGGTCCTGACCCCAAAACCGCTCGCCGCTATCGGTGATGTAAAACGGCGCCCCAAAGGCCCCTGCCGCCACGGCATCCTCCAAATTTCGCGCATAGGTTTCGGCACCCTGCAACATCCCCGAATTCACCAATTCAGGATCAAACCCCGTCGCCGATAAACATCCACGGATCACACCCTCATCCGCAATGTCCTTATCCTCCGCCCAACAGGCCGCCGTGATGCCATGTACCAATGCACCCAAATCCCCGCCGCCCGCATTTTGCGCCGCGATAATCGCATAGGAACTGGGGGCCGTATTGGTCGGCCAGAACGCGGGCTTCAGGTTTAATGCAAGCCCCGCCTTGGCCGACTGGCGACGTAATTCCTGTAGGCGGTAATCCTGCCGTGTCGGGTGACGTTCTTTTGGATGTATCCCACCAGTGCGGGCAAACAGCGCCACAATATCCAGTGGCTTGTAATTAATCGCCGCCCCATGCTTTTTCGCAATCGCTTCCAGCCGTTTGCCCGCCAAATATGTGTAGGGCGACACACTTGCAAAATAATAATCGATATCGGCCATTTTCCGGCACCTTTCCAACGCGTTTTCCTTCCCATGAGCCTAGCCGGATGGTAAGCGGTGTCAACGCTGCGAATCTGACATCCACCTGCTACCACACGGGGACTTGCCTTCATGCCAATCAATGCTAAGCCGATGCTGATTTCCGGAAACGCCAACCAACCCTTAGCTGAAGAAATAGCCCGATACGCCACAATGAACGGGGGCATGGATATTAGCCTTCTGGATGCGCGGGTGGAACAATTCAATGATCAGGAAATATTCGTCGAAGTGTATGAAAATGTGCGTGACGAGGACATCTTTATCATCCAGCCCACATCGAAACCCGCCAATAACAACCTGATGGAATTGTTGATCATTGCCGATGCCATGCGCCGCTCCTCGGCGGCCCGCATCACGGCTGTGATCCCTTACTTCGGCTACGCCCGCCAAGACCGACGCACCAAGGCCCGCACCCCGATCACCGCTAAACTTGTGGCCAATATGATTGTAGAATCCGGTATTGATCGCGTTCTAACGATGGATCTGCACGCCACTCAAATTCAGGGGTTCTTCGATATTCCGGTCGATAACCTCTACGCCTCGCCGGTGTTTACACTCGATATCATGCACCACTTTGGCGACCGGATGGATAAGGTAACTATTGTTTCCCCTGATGCTGGCGGTGTGGCACGCGCCCGCGATTTGGCCCAGCGTATCGGCAGTGGCCTGTCAATCGTCGACAAACGCCGCACCAAACCCGGTGAAGTGGCAGAAATGAAGGTGATCGGCGATGTCAAAGGCCAGATCTGTATCATCGTCGATGACATTTGCGATACCGCGGGCACTCTGTGCAAGGCCGCCGAAGTGATCATGGATCACGGGGCACTAGAAGTGCATTCCTACATCACCCACGGCGTTCTATCCGGCCCTGCCGTTGAACGGATCGAAAATTCGGTGATGAAACATCTGGTGATAACCGATTCAATCATGCCAACCCTGCCGGTCAAAGACGCGCGCAAAATCCGCATCGTGCCCGTGGCACCGCTATTTTCCCAAGCAATATTAAACACATGGGAAGGCACGTCCGTGTCATCCCTGTTTGACGTAAATACATTATCGCCGCTGTATAAAGGCAGCAAATGGGGTCAGAAAACCTAATATAGCGACCAGTCGTCTTCGCTGTTCACTTCACCAAACGCAATCCAGTCGGCACGCACGCGGGCAATCCGCGTATCGCCCCACGTCCGAAAAACCAGAGCAAATCCTTCGGGGTTTACCATTTCGGCAGATATATCCGCCCGCTGATTGGTATCACGGTCAAAATCCCACATCGAAACTCCAACCTGCACCACAGGTGTTTTGACAAATGGCTCGTCAAACACCACCACCTTTCGAAATTCGCGTGCCCCTTCGCCGGTCCACATCACGCCATCATGCTGATAGTCCGAAAACAGCATGACCGAGCCATTCTCAATACCGAGCGAATTGCTGTTCAGTTTCTTCATCCGGCCCTCTTTGGCGTGCTTACACCCATCGTTAGGGAGCAAATATAATAATAATTCAAATATTAAATAAAAAAACAGTTAACAAAAGTAAAAAGGCCCCGTATCCGGAGCCTTTCAGGAATTATATAGCAAGACCTAGGATCACTCCATGTCGTCAAGCAGTTGCACCATATCGGCAACCAGCTTCTCGGCGGCGCTCTTGTCCTCATCGCCAGCCTTCTCGGCCTGTTCACGCGCGAATCTCAGAACCCCTTCCAGGTCTTCCTTCTTCACGTCCGACCCTACATGCGCTTGCTCGGCCAGAACCGAAACACCCTCGGGTGAGATTTCGACAAAACCGCCGGTAACCACATAATCCGCATCTCCGTCAGGGCCTGAAACCTTCACCACGCCGGGGCGCAATGTGGTCAGAACCGGCGCGTGGTTCGGCAGGATTGTCATGTCCCCTTCGGACCCCGGAAGCATAACCTCGGTCGCAGATCGCGACGCAAGGCTGCGTTCCGGTGACACCAGATCAAATTGCATTGTATCAGCCATTTGAAACTCTCCTTAGGCTGCGTCAGCGGCCATTTTCTCGGCTTTGGCAATCACATCTTCGATGCCGCCAACCATGTAGAAGGCACCTTCGGGCAGGTGGTCATATTCACCGGCCACAACAGCTTTGAACGATGCGATCGTGTCTTCCATTGGAACCTGAATGCCGTCAGAACCAGTAAATACCTTAGCAACATCAAAAGGTTGCGACAGGAAGCGCTGAATTTTACGCGCACGGGCCACGGCCAGTTTATCTTCTTCACTCAACTCGTCCATGCCCAGAATGGCGATGATGTCTTGCAGCGATTTATAGCGTTGCAAAACCTGCTGAACGTCTGTGGCAACCTTGTAGTGCTCTTCACCAACAAGTGCCGGATCAAGCAGACGCGAGGTGGAACCCAGCGGATCCACAGCGGGGTAAATCCCCAGTTCGGAGATCGCACGGTCAAGAACCGTGGTCGCATCCAAGTGAGCAAACGAAGTCGCAGGCGCGGGATCGGTAAGGTCATCGGCAGGCACATAGATAGCCTGAACAGATGTAATCGATCCCGATTTGGTTGATGTAATCCGTTCCTGCATCGTGCCCATGTCCGTGGCCAGCGTTGGCTGATAGCCCACAGCAGATGGGATACGACCCAACAGCGCCGAAACCTCGGAACCCGCTTGGGTAAAGCGGAAGATGTTATCAACAAAGAACAACACGTCAGCGCCAGTTTCATCGCGGAACTGCTCGGCCAGTGTCAGGCCGGACAGGGCAACCCGCATACGTGCTCCGGGAGGCTCGTTCATCTGGCCGTAGACCAGCGCAATTTTACTATCCTCAAGGTTATCAGGAACGATAACACCGGATTCAATCATCTCGTGGTAAAGGTCATTGCCTTCACGCGTCCGCTCGCCAACACCGGCAAACACCGACACACCCGAATGAACCTTGGCGATGTTGTTGATCAATTCCATAATCAGAACGGTTTTACCAACACCGGCACCCCCGAACAGACCAATTTTACCACCCTTGGTATAGGGGGCCAAAAGGTCGATCACCTTGATACCTGTGATCAGGATTTCAGCCTCGGTGGACTGGTCGGCAAAATCCGGTGCTTCCTGGTGGATCGCACGGCGGGCTTTGGTTTCCACAGGGCCTTTTTCGTCAACCGGCTCGCCGATCACGTTTAGGATACGGCCAAGCGTCGCGGTGCCAACCGGCATCATGATCGGCTCGCCCGTGTCTGTCACGGCTTCGCCCCGCACCAGACCTTCGGTCCCGTCCATCGCAATACAGCGCACTGTGTTTTCGCCCAGATGCTGGGACACTTCCAACACCAGCTTCTTGCCGTTGTTTGTTGTGTCGACAGCGTTCAGAATGTTGGGCAATTCACCCGTAAAATGAACGTCGACGACGGCACCAATCACCTGCGTGACTTTGCCTGTTGCTTTCGCTTTTGCCATAATCAATTCTCCGCTTTTTCTAGAGTGCCTCGGCACCCGAAATAATTTCAATCAGCTCGTTGGTGATGACAGCCTGACGCGAGCGGTTATACTCGATCGTCAGCGCATCAATCATATCGCCAGCGTTCCGTGTTGCGTTGTCCATTGCAGACATCCGCGCACCTTGCTCGGACGCGCCATTTTCCAGCAGCGCCGAGAAAATCTGCGTCGCCACACCGCGTGGCAGCAAATCCTTCAGGATCTCGTCCTCGCCCGGCTCGTAATCATATACGGTGCCCGCATCGGCATCATCAGATGCTTCAAAAGACGCAGGAATGATTTGCAGCAACGTTGGTTCCTGCAACGCGACATTTACAAACGTGTTGTAGAATATCGTCGCAACGTCGAATTCACCATCGTCAAAGCGGCCCAGAACATCGCGGGCGATGTCATGCGCGTTCACGTAGCCAACCCGCTTCACTTCGGTCAGGTCAACATGGTTGATCATCTGATCACCATATTCCCGCTTCAACTGATCACGGCCTTTTTTGCCGACCGTTATCATTTTTACCGTTTTGCCCGCCGCAATCAGGTCGACGGCCTTGGCGCGCGCCATCCGGACGATGGACGAGTTAAACCCGCCACACAGCCCGCGTTCACCGGTCATCACAATCAGCAAATGCACAGCATCCGCACCACTGCCGCTAAGCAGTTTTGGCGCGGATTCACTATCACCAACCGACGCTGCCAGCCCGCCCAACACAGCATTCATACGTGCTGTATAGGGGCGGCCTTCTTCGGCAGCCTCTTGTGCGCGGCGAAGTTTCGCTGCGGCAACCATTTGCATGGCTTTGGTGATCTTGCGCGTGTTCTTGACGCTTCCGATCCGGTTTTTTAGGTCCTTAAGATTTGGCATTTACCAATTCCCACCCTTAAGCCATTAAAATTAAGCGAAATCCGCTGCGAATGCGTCAAGTGCTGCTTTGATCTTGTCTTCGATCTCACCTTTGATCTTTGGATCTTTGTTGGTGATTTCAGCCAGCAAATCAGCGTTTTTCTGACGCAGATGGGCCAGCAGACCTTCTTCAAAACGGCCAACATCCTTGACGGCAACCTTATCCAGATACCCTTTGGTACCGGCATAGATCACCAACACGATTTCGGCGTTGGTCAGGGGCGAATACTGCGGTTGCTTCATCAGCTCGGTCAGACGCGCACCACGGTTAAGCATGGCTTGTGTCGCCGCATCCAGATCGGACCCGAACTGCGCAAACGCCGCCATTTCTCGGTACTGCGCCAGTTCCAGTTTAACCGGACCCGCTACAGATTTCATCGAATTGGTTTGCGCACTTGATCCAACCCGCGAAACCGACAGACCTGTGTTTACAGCAGGGCGGATGCCTTGGTAAAACAGTTCAGTTTCAAGGAAGATTTGCCCGTCAGTGATCGAAATCACGTTGGTCGGAATAAACGCCGAAACGTCGCCGCCCTGTGTTTCAATGATCGGCAATGCGGTCAAGGAACCGGACCCGAAATCCTCGTTCAGTTTCGAGGAACGCTCCAGCAATCTTGAGTGCAGATAGAAAACATCGCCAGGATAGGCTTCGCGCCCTGGTGGACGACGCAACAACAGCGACATTTGACGATAGGAAACCGCTTGCTTGGACAGATCATCATAGATGATCAGCGCGTGGCGACCATTGTCACGGAAATGCTCGGCCATCGCTGTGGCGGCATAGGGTGCAAGGAACTGCATTGGTGCGGGATCAGAAGCAGTCGCGGCCACAATGGTTGTATATTCAATCGCGCCAGATTCTTCCAGTTTCTTCACCAACTGCGCCACGGTTGAACGCTTTTGCCCAATCGCCACATAGATACAGTATAGCTTGTCATACTCAGACTCAGCCGCATCATTATATGACTTCTGGTTCAGGATCGTATCCAGTGCCACAGCGGTTTTACCGGTTTGGCGGTCACCAATGATCAGCTCGCGCTGGCCACGGCCAATCGGGATCATCGCATCCACAGATTTCAGACCAGTCGCCATCGGCTCGTGAACCGATTTACGCGGGATAATGCCGGGCGCCTTGGCATCCGCAACAGCGCGTTTCTTGGTTTTGACAGGACCCTTGCCGTCAATCGGGTTGCCAAGGCCGTCAACAACGCGCCCCAACAATTCGTCCCCGACAGGAACGTCCACGATGGATTTGGTCCGCTTGACGGTGTCACCTTCTTTGATGTCACGGTCGGTGCCGAAGATAACAACACCAACGTTGTCAGCCTCAAGGTTCAGCGCCATTCCGCGGATACCACCGGGGAATTCAACCATTTCACCAGCCTGGATGTTATCCAGCCCGTAAACCCGTGCAATCCCGTCACCGACGGACAGCACACGGCCGACTTCGGCCATTTCGGCCTCTTTCCCAAAGTTCTTGATCTGGTCCTTAAGGATCGCAGAAATTTCGGCTGCTTGGATGCCCATTATCCGACCTCTTTCATTGCATTTTGCAGATTGCCCAGCTTCGATTTGATCGAGGTGTCGATCATCTTCGAGCCAACTTTAACGATTAAACCGCCGATGATTGAAGCATCGACGGAAGATTTGATTACTATATCTTTGCCAATGCTAGCCTTTAGCGTTTTGGCAAGACTGTCACTCTGTGCTTTGGTCAACGCCTTTGCCGACGTCACTTCGGCGGTCACTTCGCCTTTTTCATCCGCGATCAGTTTACGCAGGCTGACGACCAATTGCGGCAGCACAAAAAGACGGCGGTTAGACGCCATCAGGCCCAGCGTGTTTTTCACGATGGGCGAGAGTTTCATTTTTGTGGCAATCGCCGTGATCGCCGCACCTTGCTGGACGCGGGTATAAATCGGCGAATTGATCAACACGCCAAAATCAGGGCTATCTGCAAGCGCTGTATCAAGGGCATTCACATCCCCTTCAAGCACTTTCAGTTTTTTGCCCTCAACGGCCAATTCGAAAATCGCCGTCGCATAGCGCGCGGCGATGCCAGATGAGATTGAAGCTGGTTCAGACACGTCCACCCTTCCGCTGTCCTGGTCCCCTTAGGTCTGCACTGGTTCGCGCAAGGGACGACTGTGGCACATACGAATGCATGCACCTAATTTCGTGCAGGGTGTAGCAGAGGTGTTTTGGTGGGGCAACGGCGAATGCACGTTTCTGTGAAACTCATTGGCCAGTAATAATAGGGTTTTAGCGGGTGTGCGTCATAATGAGGCGATAAAATCTGTGTGCAGAGGGAGGATTCAAGGGGGAATGGGCGAATCTGCGTCTAATTTGTTTGCGGGGAGCAGTCAAAAGCAATGCGGTTATTAACAACCCGTTTTACAAAAATGTCAGCGCCCGACCTAGGTGGGCGCATAGTGCTGTGACCGCCACTTGCATTTAACTATCAATCCCTCCGAACCTCACTGCTAAACGAGCCCGTGCAAAAGCGCCCTCCTTGGGGAGGTCGGGCGCTGACATTTTTGCAAAATGACGGGAATAGAAAGCTAGGCATGCCGCTTACAAAAACGGCAGCCAATTCACCAGCGCTTCCAACAATTTCTCAACTGCAATAATCAACCCTATATAAATCGCTCCACCAGCGTCTTTTGACACCCGAGATTTCACATCCTGCGCAATACCCTTGGCAAACTCTGATGCCTTTTCCCACCAGACCCGTAACTTCGATATCTGATCTTCAGTTTCCTCTTTGCCCTGCCCTTTGATTGAATCGGCATCTTTCAATTCATTAATCACATCTGAAATGCATTCTAAATCTTCTTCAGTAAGTAGCGTCTTTTCTATTTCATCAGGTGGACGGTTGTGGCCAATACCAACAGGGGCCTGCCTTTCCTTTGCCAGTAATCTCGCAGCTTCTTGTGCGTGATCAGCAACCTCATACCGCAAACAGATTTCGTTGATCGATTTTAAGGCAACAACCTCACCTTGCTCCCAAACATCACCCTTAATCTGAGCAATCTCGATCAGCATATCCTTGTTCAGCGACTCACCCTTCAGAACCGAGTCATACCACTTGATCCAAAGCCCCCAATCAAGCGGCTGGGAGGGCTTAGTCAATGTATGCTTTAACGCCTTCCATTCAGGCTGAAGCGGATTGTCTTCATCATGCCAGAGCGGCAAGCGCTCCAGCGCCAGAGCAGAGATTTCATCCTTGTCAGCCCCGTTTATAGCTTCACAGTCCCACCGAATAGCATTCCAAGTGGCGGCATCGGCAACGTCTTCGCTGGAACGCTTCGCTTCGCGCACGGCTCTGTTGGCATCCCTAATGGCGGAATTTGCCCTATCGGCGAAACCTGGTAAGCCTTGGACGGAACGGGCTACATTGACAGAATGGTGGGCGGCAGTGGCGGCATAGAAGGCGGCACCGGCAGCAGTGCCAGCAGCATGGTCATTTGTGGCAAAGCTGGCATTGCTTTCATTATTGATTAAGTTGAAGGCACCGGCGACATTTGAAGAAGCGGCATCAGTAGCAGCTTCAATGATAAAAATATCAAGCGCTGGCATAGTGCGCATAACTTCCGAAACCAGATTAAATCGCAAAACTGGGAGGGTTGTTAATTTATTTTTTTTAGCCACGCTGGATTCATAAACCCATTGCCAATAAATCGGCAAAACCCGCATGGCAGCACGCCGCGCGATCCAGATCAACACCTCGCACGGTTGGCCTTTCAGCCATTCTTCCAGACTGTCTTCATCATTTATTTCTGTAATCTCTAACATTGCGTACATCTTGTCGATTTGATCCAAGATTGACAAGGCAAAGCGGCGGGGTGGCCCCGCCCTACAGGGCGTCACATCGAGCATAACTCAATGGGTTACAATCGAAAGTTTATCATATGGAATTCATATGGTTTTCATATCCAATTCATATACCCCATTCACCCCTTCAAACCGGTTTCGCCTCGGGAACCTTCATCCCCTCCAGTATCCGTAACGGACGCCGAACCGCCTCGCTCAACCCCGGTCTTTTGGGCGCCGGTATCTGTTTGCTGACCTCGACCATCAGCACCCCGCCCGCCACCACAGTCGGAATGCGCCGCCCCGCCTTTTCCCAAAATCCGGCCGTGCGCAGCCAGAACCGTTTGTGTGACGGTGGCGCATATAATGCCCCGACATGGCGCTCGGGGATCAACCCGTGACTTTTCAGCAGCGCCTCAAGCTGCCCCAAACTATAGGGCCGCCCATAGCCAAACGGCGTATGATCGCTCCGCGCCCACAGGCCCACGCGGTTGGGCACAATAAACAACGCCCGCCCCCCCGGGCCCAGCACACGGTAGCATTCTTGCAGCAGGGCAAACGGATGATCGCTGGTTTCCAGCCCGTGCATCACCACCAGTTTATCCACCGATCCGGTTTCCAGCGGCCACAGGGTTTCCTCGATCAGACAGGCCACGTTCTTCATCCCCACCGGCCACGCCATCACCCCTTGCGGCCCCGGCATCAGCCCGATCACCCGACGCGCCTCGGCCAGATAGGGGCGCA